>NZ_VOBC01000007.1 GCF_008369195.1 Sporosarcina sp. ANT_H38
AGCTCAAAGAGTCTGGTGACGATTGCGAAGAGGTCACACCCGTTCCCATCCCGAACACGGAAGTTAAGCTCTTCAGCGCCGATGGTAGTTGGGGGTTTCCCCCTGCAAGAGTAGGACGTCGCCGGGCACCATGGTTAATACAAAACGAGAGGATTCCTTAGAATCCTCTCGTTTTGCGTTATCTACTAATTTTTTTTAGAAATTAAAATGTTATTGTATCAAAAATACGTATTCGAAAAAATGAAGTCATTACCGTCTGGTGGGTAATGATTTTTTCTTATATTTGATTAAACATAAGAAGAGGGCCAAGCATAGAAGAGAGATGTGATTGGTCGAACAAGTTATGTGACCGGTCTGGAGAGAGATATGATTGGTCCGAGTAGCGATATAATTGGTTGAACAAGTTATGTGGTTGCCTAGACAATCAAATTTACAGTCCGTGTCACATTTAAGCTTAATGTAGAGCGAATGTCGTTTATAATAGAAGGAAGAAAAGGAAGTGCGATTTATAATGAAAGATGTTAATCGGCCACTTATTGCAGCGTTAATCAAATTCAAAGAAGCAAATCCAATTTCATTCCATGTGCCAGGACATAAGGGTGGAATACTTTCTGGATTACCGACTGAATTACAGACGGCTCTTCAATACGATTTTACTGAGTTAGCGGGTCTTGACGATCTTCATGAGCCAAGTGGTGTAATTGAAGAGGCGCAGCAGAAGCTGTCATCACTCTATGGTTCGGATCGGAGCTTCTTCCTTGTGAATGGGTCAACGGTAGGGAATTTAGCAATGGTTTATGCGACGTGCCGTGCTGGTGAAACGGTTATTGTTCAGCGTAATGCACATAAATCGATTTTCCATGCGATTGAGCTAACTGGTGCTAGGCCGGTATTCGTGTCTCCGGTTTGGGATCAGATTACTAAGACAGCCGGGCATGTGACCGTCGCTCAAGTTGGCGAGGCACTCGAGGCTTATCCTGATGCGAAGGCTGTCATTCTTACATATCCGACCTATTACGGTCTAACAGGTACCGAGTTGGAAAAAATCATTAGGTTTTGTCATACGTATGAAGTTCCGGTCTTGGTTGACGAGGCACACGGTGCGCATTTTGTTGTAGGAGAACCGTTTCCTCGTTCAGCATTGGAGATGGGGGCAGATGTGGTTGTACATTCAGCACATAAAACGTTGCCCGCAATGACGATGGCTTCTTTTTTACATATCCGCTCAGATTTCATAGCTGTAGAAAAAGTCGCCCATTATTTAGGGATGTTACAGTCCAGCAGTCCGTCTTATTTGTTGATGGCTTCGCTTGACGATGCACGAGCTTATGCAGAGTTTTATAATGGAGAAGATATAAAGAGTTTCATGGGACAGCGTATGGATTTCATCAAACGGCTTGGGATAATTCCTGGGCTTCAAACGATTGTAACGGATGATCCGTTAAAGCTCATTTTGCGTATTGAAGGTTTTACAGGTTTTGATATACAAAAAAAGCTGGAAGCGGAAGGTATATATGGCGAAATTGCAGATCCCTATCAAGTGTTATTCGTGTTACCGTTACTAAAAGTCGGAACGACCTATCCGTTCGATGAAATTTGCGAGAAAATAAAAATTGCGGTTGCTTGTTTGGATGGATTGGACAGGATAGTAAATCTAGGAGAAATACCATCACTTGAGGAGGGACTTTCCCGTCTCGCTTACACGTTCGAGGAAGTGGCGAACATGGAGGTGGAGTGGATTCCATATGTAGAGTCCGTGGGCCGTGTCGCGGCTGCTTCAATTATTCCATATCCGCCGGGTATTCCGCTTTTAATGGCGGGAGAAATTGTAAAGGATGAGCATATTCAAACTCTCGGAAAGTTGCTCCAAATGGGGGCGAAATTACAGGGTGCCATTCGAATTAATGAAAAACAGATAGTAGTAGTAAAGAATAGAGTGGAGGAATAATATGTTACAGAAAGGTGTATTCATCACATTTGAAGGACCTGAAGGGGCTGGAAAGACAACAGTTATCAAAGAGTTATATAAACGTATGGAAGAAGAAGGATTAAAGGTTATTCTTACGCGGGAACCGGGTGGAATCCGCATTGCGGAGAAAATTCGTGAAGTTATCCTCGACAATGATCATCAGGAAATGGATGCGAAGACAGAAGCGCTTCTCTACGCCGCTGCAAGAAGGCAGCATCTCGTTGAAAGAGTTGTCCCTGCACTTCAGGAAGGAATGATTGTCTTATGTGATCGTTTCATTGACAGCTCATTAGCCTATCAAGGGCATGCGCGTGGACTTGGAATTGATGAGGTTCTATCAATTAATAAGTTTGCTATCAGCGAGACGATGCCAGACTTGACGGTGTTTTTTGATATCAAGCCGGAAGTGGGACTTGCACGAATTGCGGCCAATGACAAACGTGAAGAAAATCGGCTAGATAATGAAAGTATCCATTTTCATCAAAATGTTTATGTGGGGTATCAAGAGCTCATCCGTCGTTACCCAGAACGGATTCAATCAACGGATGCTTCGCTCTCTAAAGAGCAAGTAACGGAAAATGTTTGGAAAATCATATGCTCCCAACTCATTAAATAGTCAGATTCATGATATAATAGTTGGAAAGCGGAAAAGGGGAGATCATCGTGAAATTGATTGTGGCAGTTGTACAGGATCAAGATAGTAACCGGTTATCTACAGCTTTAACCAAAGGCGACTTCCGAGCGACGAAATTGGCCAGTACGGGAGGATTTTTAAGGTCGGGAAATACGACGTTTCTGATTGGTACCGATGACGCACTCGTTCCGAAGGCGCTTGAACTCATCCGGGAAAATTGCCGTTCAAGAGATCAAATGGTAGCTCCTGTTTCTCCGATGGGTGGAAATGCAGATTCTTATATTCCGTACCCAGTTGAGGTCGAGGTTGGCGGCGCCACAGTATTCGTCCTTCCAATTGAACATTTTCATCATTTTTAATGGCTAGAGGTGAATCTAATTGAAAGTCAATAGTGACTACCGGTCAGGTCTAGACAAGATGAGGAACGATCCTTTACATTCATCTCAAGGAGGAGCGCGATTCGGCCAAATGGTAGTCAAACAAGAGCAGCGCCTCCAAGGTGAGCAGGTTACTAAGCTTCTAGGTGATATTTCATCGGCCGGTGACAGAATTGCCCGTTCACGCAATTTACGCGACATGGCTAAATATAAAATGCTGATTCGACGTTTTCTGAAAGAAGCCGTTGAATCCGGAATGGGACTTAAGCAGTCTCATTCGTGGAACCGTTTCGGTGAGGGCCGTCGGTTGAAAATTGTCGAAACGATAGACGAGAGGCTTATAGAATTGGCTGAAGACTTGTTAAATGAAGAAAAAACGTCTGTAGATCTACTAGCCAAAATTGGTGAGATTAAAGGGCTTCTTATTAATCTATACATGTAATTCCGTGTTTTCTGTCGTTTGAGAAACGCGGTTTTTTTGAACACGGGGGTGTACAATTATGCAAAGCGAAATGGAAAACCGACTAGTAAAAGAGCAGAAAATAGTAACTGAACGACTAAGTTCTTCCTATAAAAATGGACGGATTGGACATGCCTATATATTTGATGGTGAACGCGGAACGGGAAAAGAGGCAGTTGCATTCTTTTTTGCGAAACTCTTGCTTTGTGTTAGCCCTGAAAATTCTGTTCCATGTGAAACATGTCATTCCTGTCGACGGGTGACATCTAGTAATCATCCAAATGTAACGCTTATTCGACCAGATGGGCAGGATATAAGGAAAGAGCAGATGTCCAATCTTGTTTATAGCATGACAAAAAAGGGCTACGAGGTAGGTAGGAAAATATATATTATTTCCAGGGCAGATCGGATGAATGTGGCTGCGGCGAATACGCTGCTCAAGTTTCTTGAAGAACCTGAAGGCGATGTAACGGCAATTCTTTTAACAGATTCTTATCAATCGATTTTACCGACTATCCAATCGCGATGTCAGCGGCTAACTTTTCTTCCGCCATCTAGAGATATGATGATTAATAAGCTGGTCGAAAAGGGTATTACACCTTCAATGGCGGCGACTGTTACGATGGTTACAGCCAATCTAGATGAAGCTTTTCGGCTTGCCGGGGATGATCAATTTGCACACATGCGAAAAACAGTGTTAAAATTGGTTGAAGCATCGGATAAACATGTCCATGAAGCGTTATTATTCATCCAATCAGAATGGGCCCCTTTATTTAAAGAGAAGGAAGAGACTGAGAGTGGACTTGACTTACTGCTATATGCTTACAGAGATGTAGTAGCGTCTAAAGCTGGTTTGCAGTCAATAGCAGCATTTCCTGATCAGCAAGAACTATTTAGAGGTCTTTCGATGAAGATGACATACAGCCAGTTGTCCGCTAATATGGAGGCAATATTGCAGTCGAAAAAACAACTGCACGGCAATATGAATCGCACGCTTTTAATGGAACAATTGGTGCTCAGCATGCAGGAGGGGTTACTTGTTGTATAAAGTTGTAGGTGTCCGTTTTAAAAAAGCGGGTAAAATATATTATTTCGATCCACTAGATTACACGTTAGACGAAGGTGATTATGTCATCGTTGAAACAGCACGTGGGATTGAATACGGTAAGGTTACTGGTAAGGTTAAAGAAGTCGGTGAAAATGATGTTGTCTTGCCACTTAAGAAAATCATTCGTCCAGCGCAAACGGAGGACCTCGAAAAAGTAGAGGAGAATCGTCTTGAGGCTGAACGGGCTTTTAGTACAGGCGTAGAAAAGATTATAGAACATGCGTTAGAGATGAAGCTTGTGGATGTCGAGTATACATTCGATCGAAATAAGATTGTCTTTTACTTCACGGCTGAAGGTCGTGTCGATTTCCGGAACCTCGTCAAAGATCTTGCTTCAATATTCCGGACGCGTATTGAACTTAGACAAATCGGTGTACGTGATGAGGCGAAAATGCTTGGAGGCATTGGTCCATGTGGTCGAATGCTTTGCTGTTCGACATTCCTCGGTGACTTTGAACCAGTTTCGATAAAAATGGCAAAAGATCAGAACTTATCACTTAATCCTTCCAAAATATCAGGTTTGTGCGGACGTCTTATGTGTTGCTTGAAATACGAGAACGACGATTACGAAGAGGCGAAGGCGCTTATGCCAGACATAGGAACGCGTGTCCAAACACCTGAAGGACCCGGAAAAGTAGTCGGTCTCAATTTACTTGAACGTCTTCTTCAAGTAAGTATGGCTGAGCAGGATTTGGTATTGGAGTATACGTTGGAAGAAATCATGGAACAACAAAAAAATATGGCCCAATTGATGAAATAATGAGGTGGGATAGTTGAAAGAAAAGAGTTTTCTGGATAGGGTTATGGAATTCGAGCAAGAACTCGAATCTATGCAAAAGCAATTCCGCGAACTGATTGGATTCGTCGCGCAGATGACGGAAGAGAACCATTCGCTTCAACTCGAAAACCATCATTTGCGCAAGCGGCTTGAAGAAATGAACAAACAAATTAATGAGCAAACACAGACAATTACCACGAGGCAACATCGGGTAAAAACGAATAAAATAGACGTTGGAGAAGGCGTTGATAATTTAGCTCGCCTGTATAACGAAGGGTTTCACGTCTGTAATGTCCATTACGGTGGTATTCGTAAAGGGGAAGATTGTCTGTTTTGTCTTTCTTTTTTAAATAAACAAAACGTGTAAAGCGAGCCGATCCTATTGCAACGTAGGCATCGGCTTTTCTGTTGTTGTACAGGCTTAGGCCCACAGGGGTCGGTCAGGCATAAGTCTTATCGGAGAGCTACAAATTGTAGGCCCACTCGTGCCGAACCTAGGTTGCGTTTTTTAATTCGACGTCTTACGCATTTCTATTATGGAGGAAAGTACTATGGATGAAATTTTAAAAGATGATGAACGGCTTGATTATTTATTGGCGGAAAGTCTGCGGATTATACAGAGTCCGTCTGTATTTTCATTTTCACTGGATGCTGTATTACTTGCAAGATTTGCTTACGTCCCACTACAACGCTCTGGGAAAATTGTAGATATATGTGCAGGTAACGGCGCAATTCCACTGTTTTTAAGCGCTAGAACGAACGCTACCATTATTGCCATTGAATTACAGGAACGGCTTGCAAATATGGCGGAAAGAAGCGTCCTATATAATGGGTTGGAAGATAGGATTCAAATCATTAATGATGATGTCATTGGCATTGCAGCGAAAATCGGCTATGAAAAATACGATACGGTAACATGTAACCCTCCCTATTTCCCCGCGCATGAGGCAAGCGAAAAAAACTTATCGGAGCATTTGGCAATTGCCAGGCATGAAATCCATCTAACGCTTGAGCAAGCGATCCAGTCAGCAAGTGAATTGTTAAAGCAAGGTGGCAAAGCGGCATTTGTCCACCGGCCTGGACGTTTGCTCGATATTGTTACCGCGATGCGAGCGAATCGGCTTGAGCCGAAACGAATTCAGTTCATTTATCCGAAAGAGGGCAAAGAAGCGAACACATTACTCATCGAGGCGATTAAAGATGGCAAGCCGGATTTGAAAGTACTACCTCCTCTCTATGTGTACGGAGCTGATAATGAATACACAGAAGAAGTGAGGCTCCTCCTTTATGGACAAAACGGGTGACCATTTTTTTTATGTATTAGAATGCAAGGATGGATCCTACTACGCTGGTTACACGAACAATTTAGAAAAGCGTATTCATGTACATAATGAAGGGAAGGGCGCTAAATATACACGTGCAAAGCGGCCTGTACACTATATTTACCATGAATGCTTTGAAACGAAACGTGAAGCCATGCAGGCAGAATATCAATTCAAAAAACTGAAGAGAAATGCGAAAGAGATTTATATTAGAAAGAGGCGAGACGTGGATGAAGTCACAAAAAAGTGCTGAACCGGGCGGCGGAAAACTGTTTCTAGTGGGGACACCAATCGGCAATCTTGAAGATATGACATACCGAGCAATTCGTATCTTGAAAGAGGTCGATATGATTGCGGCAGAAGACACACGAAATACAATCAGGTTATGTAACCATTTTGAAATTAAGACACCGTTAACGAGTTACCATGAACATAATATTGAAATTGGCGGCGAAAAGATATTGGCTATGCTGGCGGATGGAAAGTCGGTTGCCCTCGTGAGTGATGCAGGTATGCCGTGTATCTCTGATCCTGGAGCGGACATTGTATCCAAAGCAATTGTTGCAGGGTTTGACGTGGTTCCTGTCCCGGGAGCAAATGCAGCAATCAGCGCACTAGTCGCATCTGGGTTAGTACCGCAGCCATTTATGTTTTTTGGTTTTCTATCGCGCCAGAAGAAGGCTCGGAATATTCAATTAGACGATTTAAAACAACGGGAAGAGACGATCATTTTGTATGAGGCGCCTCACAGGCTAAAGGAAACCTTACGTGCGTTACAGACGAGCTTCGGCGGTACTCGCTCGATCGTTCTTGCAAGAGAATTGACAAAACGTTTTGAGGAATTTCTTCGTGGCACGCTTGAAGAAGCTGTTTTATGGGCAGAATCAAACGAAATACGTGGGGAGTTCTGCATTGTTATCGAAGGTAGTGACGGAGTTGTTGTAGAAGAGCAGCAGGAGTGGTGGAGCGACTTAGAAATCCATGACCATGTGACAGAATTGATGGAAAGAAAAAGTCTTCGTTCAAAAGAGGCGATTCGAGAAGTTGCAAATGCCCGTGGGTTGAGCAGGCGCGACGTTTATAAAGAATTTCATGTTGAAGATGAATGAGCAATAGTTTTTATGCAAAAAAAAATCCAGAACGGATAACCGGTCTGGATAATTATATTATTAAATTACTTTTGCAAGCTCTCTTCAATTTCTTTGATGAGTTGTTTTGCGCCTTCTGGGCTCAAAATTAACTTACCATCGATAAGACTTAAGTTGTCGTCAGACACATCGCCCGTAATTGAGCATGTCATATTCGGCATATATTTCTTCAAGATGATTTTATCTTCATCAACGTAAATTTCCAAAGCATCTTTCTGTGCAATTCCTAGAGTACGGCGTAACTCGATTGGAATTACTACACGTCCAAGTTCATCTACTTTTCTTACAATACCAGTTGATTTCATTACATTAACTCCTTTCAATACAATTAGTTTCGTCAAAATTCGACAAAATTCTCTTAACAACTTTCATCATACCAAGTCTTCCAATTAACGTCAATGCTACGCGCTTAAAACTATGATAAAAATAGTAGTTATTTTATAAAAAAACGTCTAATTTCGACAAGAATAGACTAATAGATACAGAAATAGCAATGGAGCTAGCTATTATGAGGAATTTCATTGTATCGTCAGTATGCTTTAGATAGAATAGATAGTACATACTTATACACTGGAGGAATATTCATGACTGAACAGAATAAAACTTTTTATATTACAACACCCATTTATTATCCAAGTGGGAAGTTTCATATTGGCACCGCATATACAACTGTGGCCTCTGATGCGATGGCTCGTTATAAAAGATTGCGCGGATATGATGTCCGTTTCCTAACAGGAATGGATGAACACGGTCAAAAGATACAAGAGAAAGCGCAAGAAGCTGGACTACCGCCGCAGGAATTTGTAGACGGTATTGCAGAGACGGCGAAAAAGGTATGGAATACAATGGACATTTCATATGACGACTTCATCCGTACGACAGAAGAGCGTCATAAAGTGGTTGTTGAAAAGATTTTTAAGACATTCCTTGATAACGGTGATATTTATAAAGGTGAGTACGAAGGATGGTATTGCCTGCCTTGTGAAACGTATTACACTGAAGGCCAGCTTGAGGATGGTAACTGTCCCGATTGCGGACGTCCGGTCCAAAGAGTGAAAGAAGAGTCGTATTTCTTCAATATGAAGAAGTATGCGGATAGACTATTGAAGTTTTACGAAGATAATCCAAAGTTTATCGAACCGGAATCGCGTAAAAATGAGATGATTAATAACTTTATCAAGCCAGGGCTTGAAGACTTATCTGTTTCTCGTATGTCATTTGATTGGGGCATAAAAGTGCCTGGGGATCTGAAGCATGTCATTTATGTCTGGGTCGATGCTTTGACAAATTACATCACAGCGCTTGGTTACCAGTCAGATGACGATTCACTATTCAAAAAGTATTGGCCGGCGGATGTCCACGTTGTTGGGAAAGATATCGTTCGCTTCCATACCATTTATTGGCCAATTTTCTTAATGGCACTAGATTTGCCGTTGCCGAAGAAAGTATTTGCGCACGGCTTCATCATGATGAAAGACGGGAAAATGTCGAAATCTAAAGGCAACGTCGTCTATCCTGAAATGCTTGTTGAGCGCTACGGACTTGATGCGACACGTTATTTCCTTCTTCGTGAATTACCATTCGGGCAAGACGGTGTATTCTCACCCGAATCCTTTGTGGAGCGGACAAATTATGACCTTGCAAATGATCTAGGGAATCTATTGAATCGATCTGTTTCAATGATCAATAAATATTTCGACGGAGAAATTCCGACACAAGATATTATCGCAACCGACTTCGATGACAGCCTGAAGGATTTCATGACAACTACAGTAGAGAAATACGAAGCTTCGATGGAGAAGATGCAGTTTAGCGCTGTCCTTGGGGATTTGTGGGCTCTTATATCGCGGACCAACAAATACATCGACGAGACGTCTCCGTGGGTATTGGCGAAGGATGAAGCGGATAAAGGGAAACTGGCGTCTGTTATGACACATCTTGCAATTTCACTCCGTCACATTGCTGTATTATTGCAACCGTTCATGACAGAGGCACCTAAACAGATCATGACGCAACTGGGTCTGGATGAAAAACTGCTTGCATGGGATACGCTAGGTAATTTTAGCGCCATTCCAACGGGCACAAAAGTTGTAGAAAAAGGTGTTCCAATCTTCCCACGCCTGGATGCGGACGTTGAAGTCGTTTATATCCGTGATCAGATGGCTATTACTGCACCTACTGAAAATGCGCCTGCTAAGCAACCTGCAAAAGTGGAGGTTGAAGAGGCAGTAGCGACCGAGATTTCAATCGATGATTTCCTGAAAGTGGATTTACGTGTTGCGACAGTAACTGCATGTGAAAGAATTCCGAAAGCAGACAAATTGCTCAAGCTCCAAGTTGATATGGGCTATGAACAGCGACAAATTGTATCAGGTATCGCGGAACATTACGAACCCGAGGCACTTGTCGGACAGAAAGTAATTGTTGTTGCCAACTTGAAACCTGTAAAACTACGCGGCGAACTATCTCAAGGCATGATTTTAGCTGGGAAGTCGGATGGTATTTTGAAACTCGCAACAGTTGATCCGTCACTTGAAAATGGTGCACAAGTTAAATAATAATAGAAACGGCGTCCCTCGCGGAAACGTCGTTTTTCTTTTCATAAATGTATTATTAATTTGTAAACTATCACGTCTTTTGATTTACCGAAAATAACCAGTAAATAACTTAATCTCCCGGGCAACTACTGGTATAGTTGCGCTTTGGGATCGCTTTGGAATGAATGACTTTTAGGACGATTACCGAGATGTCTGGATGTGTAGGGATGCGACTTTGTCGCATCCCTACACACTGCTTTCGATAATCGTACGGTTGTCATTCATCAGTCGCGCTCCAAATGCATAAGAAGAGGTAGCCGAAGCCATAAGAATAATAGCTTAGCGGCCAGGATTACGGCAGGAGGTATCCCCTAAGCGCTGAAGCAGATTTGAAGAGAATATTTATATCAGCATATATAGTATGTGATAGAAGTAATAATCTGTTCGATTAAAATAATACGATAGTGAGGAGAAAAAAGATGTATATAGATACACACGTTCATTTAAATGCAGATCAGTATGAAGAAGATGTAGATGAAGTGATTCAACGCGCCCAGGAGGCCGGCGTTGAAAAGATGGTGGTCATCGGATTTGATCGCAAGACAATTTTAAGGGCAATGGAACTGACTGATCAGCATGCGTTCATCTATGCAGTCGTAGGCTGGCACCCGGTAGATGCAATCGATTGTACCGAAGAAGATTTAAAATGGATAGAAACGCTTGCTGCGCATCCTAAAGTGGTCGGCATCGGTGAAATTGGTCTGGATTATCATTGGGAAAAGTCACCGAAAGATACCCAACAAGAGTTGTTTAGAAAGCAGATTAGGCTGGCGCAGAAAGTTAAACTTCCAATCATTATTCATAACCGGGATGCGACTGCGGATGTCGTTCGTATCTTGAAAGAAGAGGAAGCTGAAAAAACAGGCGGAATTATGCATTGTTTTGGTGGAAGTGTCGAAACGGCAAATGAATGCATAAATATGAATTTCATGATTTCGCTTGGTGGACCTGTTACATTTAAAAATGCCAAGACTCCAAAAGAAGTTGCAACGGAAATTTCATTAGATCATTTGTTAATCGAAACTGATGCGCCTTATCTAGCACCTCATCCGTACCGTGGAAAACGCAATGAACCGGCTTGGGTGACGCTTGTTGCAGAAGAAATTGCAAGACTAAAAGACGTCCCAGTTGAAGAAGTGGCAAAAAAAACTACGGCAAATGCCTTGAGAATTTTCAATATAACATGATTAGAATGTTAGGAAGATTTACATACTTTACGTATAGAAATCTTTCTCATTCTATTGTGAATAATAACTGATAAGGTTGACATGATGAAGAGTACCCTTTATAATCAGCCGAGTGATGAAGGAGGAGTTTTTTCGTGTCAAAAAATACCATGAAAAACCTGTTCTATAAGTCATTGAGGAGTAAAAAAGTAGTGATTACCGTAGTTTCGCTAACACTATTTGTTACTGTTATTTCACTTGTTCTCTTGGAGGGAACAAAAAAATCGATCACGTTGAACGTGGACGGTCAAGAACTTAACATTAAGACGCACGCACATACAGTTGGTAACCTACTTTCCGAACAGGGAATTGAAGTTACCAAACATGACCTAGTAATACCCTCAGTGAATACACCTATCGAAGACGATTTATCGGTCAGGTGGGAACAGTCGAAACAAGTCGAAATAAAGGTCGATCAGGATATCACATCCACATGGACGACAGATGATAAGGTTGAAGATGTACTGGCCGCAGCTGGTATTAAAGTTACCGAATACGACGAAGTAAGCCCGGAGCTTGATGAACAGCTAGGGGAAGACAAAAGCATTACCGTTAAAAAAGCGTTCGAAGTAACGTTGAATGACGGAGGAGAAATGAAGAAGGTCCGATCAACTTCGACTACGGTCGCTGACTTTTTAAAGAGAGAGAACATTCATTTGAATGCTGACGATCGCCTGAATAGAAAGGCAGATGGATTCCTGAAGCCCGGTTCTATAGTGGAAGTCGTACGAGTGGAAAAGGTCACCGATGTAGTGGAAGAACCGGCAAACTTTGCAGTTGAAACACGCAATGATTCATCTTTGTTGAAGGGACGTAAAAAAATCGTTCAGGCAGGAAAGAAAGGAACAGTTTCACGGAAGTTTGAAATTGTGAAAGAAGATGGGAAAGAAGTTTCCCGCAAGCTGCTAGAAGAGAAGTCAATTAAAGAACCGCAAACGAAAATCGTTGCAATCGGTTCGAAAGTTATGGTTGCAAGTGCATCAAAAACTATGTCTAATTCGAAAACTGTATCACGTAATGATTCAGCGGCAGAGGGCAAAGAATTTTACGTAACTGCCACTGCCTATACAGCGTATTGTAATGGCTGTTCTGGAATTACGCGTACAGGTATCAATTTACGTGCAAACCCCAACTTGAAAGTAATTGCAGTAGACCCGAGTCTTATCCCGCTCGGTTCTAAAGTGTGGGTTGAAGGATACGGCTACGCAGTTGCAGGAGATACAGGCGGTGCGATCAAAGGCAAGAAGATTGATCTTCACGTTCCGACGGAAAAGGATGCTTATAAATTTGGCAGACGCCAAGTGAAGATTAAAATCATCGATTGACACATACATCCGTAGAACTGTAATTGGTTCTGCGGATTATTGCGTTATAGCTTGCTTCTGCTAAAGCAAGCTATAACGCAATAAGGAGGGAGGCAGCTCAATCCCTCCCCGTTGTATACCTACATCGCGTGGGCATGCAAGCGCAATTCGAAATTTGGACGCAATTACGCTGAGGCGTAATTGATCACCTACCTTTCTGTACATCCGCTTGCGGGCAGAGTAGAATTAGGGGAATAACGCAACGGAATGAGGATTTTTGTGAACATTAAAGAAATAATTGTTGTTGAAGGCAAATCTGATACAGTTGCCGTAAAACGGGCAGCGGGTGCAGATACGATTGAAACGAACGGTTCTGCAATTGATGAATTGACACTCACGCGTATTCGTCATGCACAGGAAACGCGAGGCGTCATCGTATTCACAGATCCCGACTTTCCGGGGAGAAGAATACGTGCCATTATTGAAGAGCATATTCCGGGCGTTAAACATGCATTTCTTGAAAAGAAGTTAACGATTGCTAAAAACGGGTCGGGGCTTGGGATAGAGCATGCACATGATGAGCATATACGGTCGGCCCTTCGCTCGGTTTATACAGTGGACGACCAGCCAGTTGTTGATATTCCGCTCGCGGATTTGATGACAGCTAGGCTTATCGGCCATCCCGATGCGAAAAGGCGGCGGGAGCGCTTAAGTGAGTTGTTGCAAATCGGTCAAGTGAATGGCAAAGGACTAAAGAAACGACTGGAAATGTTCCGAATTGGTTATGATCGATTGGGAGAAGTATTAAAAGTTCTAGACGAGGAGGAAAAAAATGTATAAAGATATCGCGACTCCGGTCAGAACCAAAGAAATTCTCGTTAAACACGGTTTTTCGCTCAAAAAGAGTCTTGGTCAAAATTTCTTGATTGACCCCAATATTTTACGCAATATTATTTCACAAGCAGGCTTGACTGAAAAAACAGGTGTAATTGAAATTGGACCAGGAATCGGTGCACTAACAGAACATATTGCAAGAAGCGCGGGAAAAGTAGTCGCTTTTGAAATTGACGGCCGTCTCCTTCCTGTTTTGGAAGATACCTTGTCACCATACGATAATGTGACAATCGTTCACCAGGACATACTTGAAACGGATCTTCTACAAGTTATGAAGGATCACTTTGAGGATTATGAGGATGTCGTCGTAGTCGCAAACCTGCCTTATTATGTGACAACACCAATCATCATGAAATTCCTACTTGGAAAAGTTCCGATATCAGGCATGGTAATTATGATGCAAAAAGAAGTAGCAGATCGCATTACAGCTGTACCAGGGACAAAGGCATACGGTTCACTGTCTATTGCCATCCAATACTATATGGATGCGGAAGTGGCGATGATTGTACCGAGGACGGTATTCATGCCACCACCAAATGTCGAGTCGGCTGTTTTACATTTGACAAGAAAAGAAACTGCGCCTGCAAAAGTAATCGATGAAGACTTTATGTTCGTGGTCTCTAGGGGTTCATTCGTACAGCGTAGGAAGACAATCTTGAATAACTTGCAATCATCCCTACCTGAGGGCAAATTAAAAAAAGAACAGATATTGAAGGCTTTCGAAAAAATCGGCATGGATCCTGGCAGACGCGGGGAAACATTGTCTATAGAAGAATTTGCAAGTCTGTCAAATGCCTTGTATGAAGACTTTTATAAAGGTAAGTAAAAATCGTTAAATTAGAACACTTTTTCTTAGAAAAACACCAATTTTAGTAATAAAAAGATTGACAAAGTAGACAAGCAATTGTTAAAATGAAGATTTTAATTGACAGAACTTTTTAAAAGTGTTATGCTTATACTTAGTGAGGTGTAAGCGACGTGCCAAAAACATTAGCGGACATTAAGAAGTCATTGGATTCACATCTGGGCAAACGTTTGCATTTAAAAGCGAACGGCGGTCGGAAGAAGACGATTGAGAGAGCTGGAGTATTGCGAGAAACTTATCGTGCAGTATTTGTAGTTGAACTTGACCAAGATGAAAATGCGTTTGAAAGAGTATCTTACAGCTACGCAGATATTTTAACCGAAGCGGTTGAAATAACAATTCTCGACGGTGTAGATCCTACTGTATTTATTGTCAAATGATTACACCATTTATGATTTAATTCATTTCTTTAATACACCTATGCAAGCATTCTGAAAATGAATGTCTTGTGCTGGGTGTTTTTTTTATTTTTTAGTTCATACTATGTTCGTCAGCCAAAAGGAGGAAAACCGAATGGCGAGAAAACGTGGCATAATGTCTGAGAGCTTGAAGGAAGAAATTGCGAAAGAGCTTGGATTTTATGATGTTGTGGAGCGAGAAGGTTGGGGCGGCATTAAATCACGCGACGCGGGTAATATGGTGAAGCGGGCAATTGAGATGGCCGAAGAAGGAGTAGCACAAAAGAAAACGCAGCTATGAATTTACCCTATATCCAACTAAAAGGCTGACAAAAGAAGAGCTGAATGCGGAGTCGTCAAGACATCCGGGTCCAGCTCTTTTTAATTTCAGATACCAGGCAATTATATAATGCTCATTTTTTGTGTGTAAATGATCGGTAGAGTGGTGTTTTTGGTCGGAAATTGAGACTTTCTGAAATCAATTACCTCATTATCATCATTTCACGACGCAAATATTTCACCCTATGTTAAAATAGGGGGACACAGATAAGCTGGAATGGAGGGAGCCGGATGCTTTATGAAAAGGCACCAGCAAAAATCAATTTAACACTCGATGTACTACATAAGCGCAAGGATGGTTTTCATGAAGTTGAAATGATTATGACTACGGTCGATTTAGCGGACAGAATCTGGCTTCGCCCGACAGATAATGGAAAAATAAAAATCAAAGCGTCAGAACGGCATGTACCCAATGATCGGAAGAACTTGGCTTATCAAGCAGCTGAACTATTACAAGTCGAATGCGGTATTACAAGTGGAGTTGAGATTACGCTTGAAAAAAGTATCCCCGTAGCTGCGGGACTCGCAGGCGGAAGTTCTGATGCTGCTGCTACACTGCGGGGCTTGAACAGGCTATGGGATTTGAAATTAAGTGTCAAAGAACTTGCGAAACTTGGAGCGCGGATTGGCTCGGATGTTTCATTTTGTGTGCACGGCGGAACAGCACTTGCGACAGGGCGCGGGGAAATAATTGAAATCCTACCCGCTCCACCAAATTGTTGGGTCATTCTCGCTAAACCGGCCATTTCGGTTTCAACAGGAGATATATACGGTAATCTGGATTTATCTACGATTAATCATATTGATACGGCTCGGATGGTCGAAGCATTAAGAGCGGGAGATTACGATGGTATGTGCAAATCAGTCGGGAACGTTCTAGAAACTGTTACGATGAACCTCCATCCACAAGTCGTCGTTCTGAAAGAGCAGATGAAAAAGTTTGGTGCAGATGCCGTATTGATGAGTGGTAGCGGTCCGACGGTTTTTGGTCTCGTTAAACATGAATCCAGAGTGCCGCGAATTTATAACGGGCTGAAAGGGTTCTGTCCTGAAGTATATGCGGTCAGAATGGTAGGCGGGCATACATTTCTTGATTAAACACGTACAATTGTGGTAATGTACATTAAAATATTCGGGTTTGGGAGATGGTACCATGAAGTGGAAAAGGAGCGAGCGGCTGGTTGATATGACTTGTCAATTGTTGGAATCTCCACATGAACTCATTCCACTAACCTTCTTTTCCGAACGTTACCAAGCGGCAAAGTCCTCGATTAGCGAAGATTTGACGATTGTAAAAGAAACGTTTGAGGAAAAAGGTACAGGGAAATTGGTGACGGTTTCCGGAGCAGCGGGGGGAGTGAAGTTCATCCCTAAGATGGCAGAAACTGATGTTCGTGAAGTAATGTCTCTTCTGATGGAGGAACTTGGTCATTCCGATAGGCTGCTACCAGGTGGTTATTTGTTCATGACGGATCTTCTCGGCAATTCTCGCATTATGGATCGCGTAGGTAAAGTATTTGCTTCTGCGTACGCAGCGACTGACATTGATGTGATTATGACTGTAGCGACGAAGGGAATTCCGATTGCACATTCAATTGCTCGTCATTTGAATGTCCCTGTGGTTGTCGTTCGCCGTGATAGCAAGGTGACCGAAGGACCGACAGTTAGCATCAACTACGTATCCGGATCAACCAGGCGTATTCAAACAATGGTATTATCTAAGAGGAGCATGCAAAGCGGACTCAAAGTCCTCATTACAGATGATTTCATGAAGGCAGGCGGTACAATGCTTGGGATGAAAAGTCTTCTGGAAGAGTTCGGCTGTGAACTGGCAGGTATAGCCGTTTTAGTAGAATCCGATCATGCTGAAGAGGTTCTGGTCGATAACTACCTATCTCTCGTTAAGCTCCGTGCAGTAAATGAGAAGAACCGTACCATCGAGTTAGAAGAAGGAAACTATTTTGCGGAAGGTGGAAAATGATATGAATTATGTAGCGACAAAAAATGCACCACAGGCAATTGGACCTTATGCACAAGCGGTTAGTGTGAATGGAATGGTATATACATCGGGACAAATTCCATTGACACCGGAAGGCTTGCTTGTTGAGGGGACTATTGAAGATCAGACGCACCAAGTATTCCTTAACCTAAAGGAAGTGCTGAAAGAAGCGGGTTCATCTTTGGATAAAGTCGTCAAAGCAACTGTTTTCATAAAAGATATGAATGAATTTGGTGCTGTAAACGACATTTATGCACAACACTTCGGAAAGCATACACCAGCACGTTCAACTGTTGAAGTTGCTAGATTGCCGAAAGACGTAAAAATTGAAATAGAAGTTATTGCCCTAGTAGGCGAATAATAGATACCCGCTCAGATACCATCTGGAGCGGGTTTTTTATTCATCATTTTACAATTTTTAAATAATTTAGTTTATAAAGAAGGAAAACGTTTACTTTTGTGGAATATAGTCGTCATGGGCTGTAAAGACAAAAGGAGTGGTAAGTGATGGAAGTAACAGATGTGAGGTTGCGGAAGGTAGAAACTGACGGAAGAATGAGGGCGATTGCCTCGATTACGATTGACGAGGAATTTGTCGTTCATGATATTCGGGTCATCGATGGAAATGAGGGCTTGTTCGTAGCAATGCCAAGCAAACGAACGCCAGATGGGGAATTCCGCGATGTGGCACATCCTATTAATACGAGTGCTCGCACAAAAATCCAAGATGCAGTACTGGCGGCATATCATCTTTCTGCAGACGAAGTAGTATTTGAAGGCGCTGGCGCGTGAGAGGGTTCCTTTGTTTCCGTGTATATGCTTTGTAAATTAATGTAGCTGCCTGGGTTTATAAAGGCAGTTTTTTCTTATGAGTACACATTTGGGGTACGCTATGAAACTAACTGGAAAAAGATAACTATTAATAATAAAAGATTGTATTCAACTTGTCAAGAGGTACGAGGTTGAAAAATAGACCGTTTTCAGCTATAGTGAATAGTGAAAACATTATAGAGGGATTAGCCTTCATCCCTCATTCATGGGGGCCATAAAATGACAAATACATATGCCGTTGTCCTGGCTGCAGGACAAGGTACACGGATGAAGTCCGATTTATATAAAGTACTGCATCCCGTCTGTGGTAAACCGATGGTCGAACATGTAATTGATCATATACGCGGTCTTGGTATAGATCGGATTGTTACGATCGTCGGGCATGGTGCAGAAATGGTGGAAGAAACGCTAGGAGAGAAAAGTGAATACGCGCTGCAGGAAGAGCAATTAGGCACTGCACACGCAGTTCAACAGGCCGAGAGACTTATGGGTGACTTGGATGGTACGACCATTGTTGTCTGCGGCGACACGCCGCTTATCCGCTCCGAAACCATGGAAGCACTAATTGCACATCATAAAGAAACAGGCGCGAAAGCAACAATTTTGACGGCTTATGCGGATGATCCAACAGGATACGGGCGCATTATCCGTGGAGAAAATGGACGAGTTCTTCGAAATGTTGAACAGAAAGATGCAAATAACGAAGAACAAAAAGTTAAGGAAATCAATACAGGGACCTACTGTTTTGATAACCGAATACTTTTCGAAACGTTGAAAAAAGTGAAGAATAATAATGCTCAAGGTGAATACTATTTACCGGATGTTGTCGGTATTTTGCAATCTGAAAGTGCACTCGTTTCAGCATATGTAACGGGGGACTTCAGTGAGACACTCGGTATCAATGACCGCGTAGTCTTGGCAGAAGCAGAGCGCGTCATGCGTAGTCGTATTGCTGAGAAGCATATGCGTAACGGCGTAACAATCATCAACCCTGAAAATACGTATATAAGCGCTACTGCCGAAGTAGGTCGTGATACGGTTCTTCAACCGGGTACGATGATTGAAGGGCATTCTGTTATCGGCAGTAAATGTGTAATTGGACCGAATAGTCAGATTGTTAACAGTGTAATCGGTGATCGTACTACAGTGCATTCATCTGTTGTTTTATCTAGCAGAATTGGTTCAGCTACAGCAATAGGGCCGTTTGCGCATATCCGTCCGGATTCTGATCTTGGAGACAGTGTGAAAGTTGGTAACTTTGTTGAAGTGAAAAAAGCGACGCTCGGTGAAGGCAGCAAAGTGTCACATTTGAGCTATATCGGTGACGCAAAAATCGGTTCGCATGTAAATGTGGGTTGCGGTACAATTACCGTCAATTACGACGGCAAAAATAAACACCTCACAACGATTGAAGACGATGCATTTATCGGTTGTAATTCCAATTTAGTCGCTCCAGTTACTATTGGGAAAGGCGCATATGTAGCAGCCGGATCAACAATTACTAAAAATGTACCAGAAAGTTCACTTGCAATTGCACGCGCGCGCCAGGAGAATAAAGAAGGATATGCAAACAAACTAAATCGCAATTAAACAGGGGGAACATGATGGCTAATCACTATCCTAACGATAAACTAAAGATATTTTCTTTGAATTCGAACCAAACACTTGCGGTGCAAGTAGCGGAAAAAATCGGACGCCCACTCGGCAAATGCTCTGTCAAACAATTTAGTGACGGGGAAGTCCAAATCAATATCGAAGAAAGTATCCGTGGCTGCGATGTATTCGTCATCCAGTCGACATCGTACCCTGTCAACGAAAATTTGATGGAACTTCTTATTATGATTGACGCTTTGAAACGTGCTTCAGCACGCACAATCAATGTCGTTATGCCTTATTACGGTTATGCGCGCCAGGATCGTAAAGCACGTTCACGTGAACCGATTACAGCAAAACTTGTTGCAAATTTACTTGAAACAGCGGGAGCGCACAGGGTCATTGCAATTGATCTTCATGCACCACAAATCCAAGGTTTCTTCGATATTCCAATAGATCATCTTGTTGCTGAGCCAATCCTTACAGAATACTTTAAAGGAAAAGGCTTGAATATTGATGAACTTGTCATCGTATCACCGGATCACGGAGGTGTGACGCGTGCGCGTAAAATGGCGGACCGCATGAAAGCCCCTATTGCGATTATCGACAAACGTCGTCCTCGTCCAAATGTTGCCGAAGTTATGAATATCGTTGGCAATGTTGAAGGGAAAACAGCTATCCTAATTGATGATATTATCGATACAGCAGGAACAATTACGATTGCGGCGAGCGCTTTAATCGAAAGTGGAGCAAAAGAAGTGTATGCTTGTTGTACACACCCTGTGTTGTCGGGTCCAGCAATTGAACGAATTGATAATTCGCAAATAAAAGAATTGGTCATTACAAATTCAATTGAACTTCCGGCAACGAAACAGTCTCCGAAAATCAAGCAGCTTTCTATTGCTTCGTTGCTTGCGGAAGCAATTATTCGTGTGTTTGAAGAGAAGTCCGTCAGTACATTGTTTGAATAAATTTAATTTAGATGTTTCATGTCGCTTGTCATTGGGTATTTATTAATTAACACAACTTTTTTTAAAGAAGGGTGATTAAATAAAATGAGTACAACTATTCAATCAGAAGCGAGAGTACCATCAAAACAATCAGTACTAACTGAATTACGTAAAGAGGGCTTGGTTCCAGCAGTCGTCTACGGTTACAAAACAGAAACTACATCGATTTCAGTAAAAGAGCGTGAGCTACTGAAAACATTACAAATAACAGGCCGTAATGGTGTTATTAAACTGAATGTTGACGGGAAGGACATTAACGTTGTTCTCAACGACTATCAGTCTGACGCATTAAAAGGTGAGATTCAACATGCTGACTTCCTTGCTATCAATATGACAGAAGAACTTGAAGTAGATGTACTTGTACATCTTGTAGGTGAATCTATTGGATTGAAAGAAGGCGGCGTTCTTCAACAGCCAAACCGTGAAGTAACTATCAAAGTGAAACCTTCGGATATTCCGGATACATTTGATATCGACATTTCAAAACTTCAAATTGGTGAAGCGATTACAGTAGCTGAGATTCGTGCGAAATCGAAATATGAAATTTTAAACGAAGATGATCATGCACTTGTTCTAATTTCATCACCGCGTTCAACAGCAGAGATGGAAGAGCTTGAAAGTGTAGCTTCTGAATCGGTAGAGCCTGAAGTAATTGGCGACAAGAAGGAAGCGGAGTAATACAAAAATGAGCGCACGGACTTCCGTGCGCTTCTTTTCTGTTTAAAAGGTAAGTGGTTATAAATTTTATGACACAGAATAGTGTTTAGGCGCTAAACACTGGGCTTCGAGGACATAGTTAGACAAGTCACTCGCTATAGACTGCCTTGCTTACTCTCTTTAAGCCTGTGGTATCTGTAACGGTGTCTATACTTTCTTAATTATCTAGTGTGAAAAGGAAGATAAAATCGATGAAAATGATAATAGGGCTCGGAAATCCGGGTAAACAATATGAAAACACACGTCATAATGTGGGTTTTCATGTTATTGACGAGCTTAGCGCTCGTATGCCAATCACTGCAGTGCAATCGAAATTTAGTGGCATGTATACGGTTATCCATCGCCCGGAAGGAAAAGTAATGCTTGTAAAGCCACTCACATATATGAACCTATCTGGCGAGTGTGTCCGGCCGTTGATGGATTACTTCAATATCGAAGTGGAAGATATCGTTGTTCTGTATGATGATCTAGATATTGCTCCTGGAACAATTCGACTGCGTCAAAAAGGCAGTGCAGGAGGCCATAACGGTATGAAATCACTCATTGCACATCTTGGAACGGACCAGTTTAATCGAATCCGTATCGGTGTTGGCCGTCCTATCGGTGGTATGAAGGTGGCTGATTATGTTTTGGCACCTTTCGGTAAAGATGAAAAACCATTAATTGAAGACATGGTGAAAAAAAGTGCATCCGCATGTGAAGCTTGGCTGGGCAAACCATTTAATGATGTCATGAACAACTTTAATGGTGTATAAGGAATAATAAAGCCGTCTTTCGCCTATACTTTGAGAAAAGGGGCGGAAACTAAATGGCGATCCGTTATACTTGTCGGCATTGTGAGACTGAAATTGGCACACTTCCGTTCGAATCTGCGAAGGAGACCGTCCTTCTGCTGCACCAGATGAACGAAGCGGAAGCTGAGCATTTTCTTGCGTATGAAAAAGACGGTGCGTTGACGGTGCGATGCATATGCGAACAGTGTGAGCAATCGCTTCAACGATTCCCGGATTACTATGCACTTAACAAATGGCTTCAATAAGATGTACGCTTTGGCGCATGATGTGTCCAAAGCTTTTTCTGTTTTCCCATATACCATGAAAGAAAGGATGTGCAGTATTGGAATCACTTATAGATTTATTTTCACAAGAGAAAGAGATTGGCGAACTAGTGAAAGAGTTGGAGGCAGGGACAGACCGTCAACTTATCGCGGGATTATCAGGTGGGGCAAAGTCAATATTCTTCAAAGTGCTTCAGCAATCGAATGACCGACCAATGCTCATCGTATCCCCGAATTTATTGCAAGCGCAGCGTACATATGAAGACCTCGTCAAAATGTTGGGTGACTCACTCGTTCACCTTTACCCTGCAGAGGAACTCATTGCTGCAGATTTTTCTATTTCAAGTTATGAACTTCGAGCTCAGCGCATCGATACATTAGACCATATGGCGCGCATTGGGAAAGGAATTTACATCACTCCGATTGCGGGTATGAAAAAACTGTTACCGGAAAAAGATCGCTGGATGACCAGCTCATTATCAACGAAAATTGGCGAGGAAATTAATATAGAAGAATGGCTCGGAAGGCTTGTTTCGATGGGTTATACGAGACAGTCAATGGTAACAGCGCCGGGCGAATTTGCACTGCGTGGAGGTATTTTAGATTTGTATCCGCTGAATCTGGAAGACCCCATCCGGATTGAGTTATTTGATACGGACGTAGATTCCATCCGTACATTTTCTGCGGAAGATCAGCGTTCAACTGGTAAACTGGAAGCCGTGTCAATTCTTCCTGCCCTCGAATTTGTCTGGAAGGCTGAAGATCTAACAGCGATTGCGGAAAAACTGGAGAATGCGCTTGGTACTAGTTTGAAGAAGATGAAAGACACGGAAGCGAAAGAACGGTTAATGATTAATGTGACAGGTGATATTGGCTTGATGAGGGAAGGATCCACTCCCGAAAACATGTTGAAATATGCGTCGTTTTCAGCTGGAGTGACTTCTCTGGAAAGCTATTTTCCGAGTAATGGAATCGTTTTCTTTGATGAAATCGGACGAATCCTTGAAGTAGTAGCATCGCTGGAATCGGACGAAAAGGAATGGATTGTTGCTCTTCTTGAAGAAGGGAAAATTGTTCATGATGCAAAAACTTCTTTTTCATTCGAAGAGATGCATGGATTATTAAAACAGCGAAAAGTGTACCTTTCCCTTTTCGTCCGCTCTGTTCCGGGTATTACTTTGAAAAAGACGGTGACGTTTTCTTGTAAACCGATGCAGCAGTTCCACGGTCAGATGAGTTTATTGAAAAATGAAATAGAACGATGGCACCTAGGCCGTTTTAACGTTTTCATTGTTGCAGACGGGAACGAACGGATGCAAAAAGTACAATCAATACTTCAAGATTATGATATGCAATCCGCCGTATCCGGAAAGCCATCAAAAGCAGGCGGTATAATTGTTATAGACGGCGATTTGTCTGCTGGTTTCGAGCTTCCGTTTCAACGACTAGCGGTCATAACGGATTCTGAGCTCTTTAAAGGGACTCCAAAACGAAAAGCACGTCCGCAAAAAATGACAAATGCAGAACGTATCAAGAGCTACTCGGAAATCAAACCGGGTGACCATATCGTTCACGTCCATCATGGGATTGGGAAATATTACGGGGTTGTAACGCTAGAAGTAAGCGGTATTCATAAAGACTATCTCGACATCCGGTACCGCGGAGAGGATAAGTTGTTCGTTCCTGCAGACCAGATTGACCTGATCCAGAAATATGTCGCGTCCGGTGAAAAAGAACCGAAGCTTCATAAGCTAGGCGGCACAGATTGGAAGAAGACGAAGACTAAAGTTACGGCAGCCGTTCAAGATATCGCAGATGACCTAATTGAGCTGTATGCTAAACGCGAATCAGAAAAAGGACATGCGTTTGCGGTGGACGACGACATGCAAATGGCATTTGAAAATGCGTTTCCATATGACGAAACGGATGATCAGCTCAGATCCATCGCTGAAGTTAAGTTGGATATGGAAAAAGAACGTCCAATGGATCGCTTACTGTGTGGGGATGTTGGTTATGGTAAGACGGAAGTTGCAATCCGTGCTGCATTTAAGGCTGTATCAGACGGCAAACAAGTAGCGTTCCTTGTACCGACAACAATACTCGCGCAACAGCATTATGAAACAATGAAAGAACGTTTTTCTGGTTTCCCGGTTGAAGTTTCTCTCCTGAATCGTTTCCGTAAAAAAAAGGAACAAACGGAGACGTTGAAAAGATTGAAAGCAGGAACAGTCGACATTGTCGTTGGCACGCATCGCCTCCTTTCTAAAGACATCGTCTACCACGACCTCGGTTTACTTGTGGTCGACGAGGAACAACGGTTTGGCGTAACACACAAAGAGAAACTAAAACAATTGAAAACGCATGTCGACGTCCTGACATTGACGGCAACACCAATTCCAAGGACGCTCCATATGTCGATGCTTGGTGTTCGTGATTTATCAGTCATCGAAACGCCTCCGGCAAACCGTTTTCCCGTTCAGACATATGTTATGGAACAAAACTTTGCGCTCGTCCGCGAGGCAATCGAAAGGGAGATCGGCCGAGGTGGGCAAGTATTCTACTTGTATAACCGGGTGGAAGATATGGAGCGGAAAGTCGATGAAATCAAGCAACTGGTACCTGAAGCAAGGGTTGGATTTGCCAATGGACAGATGGGGGAATCAGCATTAGAATCGGTGATTTTAAGTTTCCTGGAAGGTGAATATGATGTCCTTGTAACGACAACAATAATTGAAACAGGTATTGATATTCCGAATGTCAATACACTTATTGTCCAAGATGCGGACCGCATGGGCTTATCACAGCTCTATCAGCTTCGTGGTCGTGTCGGACGTTCAAACCGTGTTGCATATGGCTATTTCCTTTATCAACGCGACAAGGTGCTGACAGAGGTTGCAGAAAATCGTCTCCAAGCGATAAAGGAATTCACTGAACTTGGTTCGGGCTTCAAAATTGCGATGCGCGACTTATCGATTCGTGGTGCAGGTAATCTGCTTGGTTCCCAGCAACACGGTTTCATTGACTCGGTCGGGTTCGATCTTTATTCTCAACTACTTCAAGAAGCGGTCGAGGAGAAACAGACGGGCATAGTAAAATCGGATATACCAGATTTGGAAATTGCACTACCACTCAATGCTTATATTCCAGACGAGTATGTGCGTGATGGATTCCAAAAAATTCAAATGTACAAAATGGTGAAAGCGATTGAAAATGAAACGGATTATAATGAACTCGTCGACGAAATGACAGACCGATTTGGCGATATGCCGCTCGAGGCAGACTTGTTGCTCCGTGTTGCGCGAGTAAAAGCCTGGGGACGTATGGCAGGCGTCGAATCAATCAAGAAACAACAATCGCTTATTGAAGTTCGTATATCGCCTGATGGGACTGCCAAAACAGACGGTGCTAAACTTGTATCCGATTCAATGGCGTTTGGTCGTGCTGTAGGGTTTACGATGGAAAACGGTCTTCTTATAATGACTGTAGATGAACGTCATACAGGAAAACAGACTGCATTCGATGTACTTGAAGAAATGATGAGAATCCTACATTCATCTACAAAGGAAACTGTTGTTATTGATTCCGTCTAAAGGGCATGTTGCATATTTTGTCCATTCTTGATGCATACTACAAATGAAACGAAATTAACGTTCAATTTTGTGGAAAGTGAGGCATCATGTATGAAGGCAACTGGAATCGTCCGTAGAATTGATGATCTAGGCAGGGTGGTTATCCCTAAGGAAATTCGGAGGACACTTAGGATCCGTGAAGGTGATCCACTTGAAATTTTTACAGACCGAGACGGCGAAGTTATATTGAAGAAGTATTCCCCGATATCGGAACTTGGACAATTTGCAAAAGAGTACGCGGATACGCTGTACGAAACACTTGGTACACCTGCACTTATCAGTGACCGGGATGAAATGATTGCAGTATCCGGATTATCCAAAAAAGACTATTTGAATCGCCAGCTGTCTCCTGATCTTGATGAGATTATTACAGGTCGTAAAATCGTCACAGAAAAACTTGAAAAGGCGATTGAATGGGTGCCAGGACAAGTGGAGCAAGTGAAGTCATATTGTATTGCACCCATTATTGCAGCAGGTGATACGATTGGTGCTGTTTACTTGCTATCAAAAGTGCATTTCATTGGCGAAACTGAACAGAAAGCGGCGGAAACAGCGGCACATTTCTTAGCGAAGCAAATGGAACCATGAAAAATAGTCCACACGAACCGGATTTCAACGGTTTGTGTGGGCTGTTTTTTTCTGAGGGGGAAAATGGGTTGGGTTGTTGTGTAGTTTGGGGATAAAATTGTTTGGTTTCGAGCTAACGTTGCCAAATTAGAGGGAAATAATGTTATAATGTTCAACGGCTTGTCCGCGAACGTTTAGATTGTGATTTAGGTCATCTCGAAGAAGAGGCCAATGAGCTACCCCATCTGTTGCACGAGTCTCCTGAATTATACAACTACCAACAAGCACGAATGACTACCGTAACACGACTTGTCAATGATTTAAGCGAGATTGCCAAGTGCTACGGGGTTGCTTTAGACTACATCTCTACCTCTGTGTCATTTCACGCAAATCAGGCTATTTTTGAGGATGTAACACTTCGACAAACACCTAAAGTTGTCGACCGCTTCATGACTTTAGCCTATTCAGGCGATTGACTCTTCAGATATAGATGCAATTTATTATTATAATTTCGGTCTTTTAAACAGTTGATGGGGAGAAAAACGATCAGAAATCTAATTTTTGACGTATATTTACTATCTTATTTTACTAAAGCAATCGTTAGTTGAAGAAAATTTTTATATTCAACTGAGTTCATGGTATTGACATTATCTTTAATTCGAGATATTATGGTTACATAAAGTAACTTGAATCTTAAAAGTTACCTAGCGACTATCAAAAGGTATCTTAGTTTTTCAAGGTATATTTATAAATACTTATTTATAAAGGAGAAATAATAATGAAAAGACTAGATGGTAAAGTAGCAATTATTACGGGAGCAGCGCAAGGTATGGGTGCGGCACACGCAAAATTATTCATAGAGAACGGTGCAAAGGTTATTTTAACAGATTTAAATGAAGAAAAAGGCAATGCATTCGCAGCTGAATTAGGTGAAAATGCCCTTTTCATTAAACAAAACGTAGCATCTGAAGAAGATTGGGCAACAGTTATTGCGAAAGCAGAAGAAGTTTTCGGTCCAGTAAACGTATTAGTAAACAACGCCGGTATTACTATGGCGAAAAATATGCTTGATATTACGGTAGAAGAATACCGTCGCATCGTAGACATTAACCAAGTGTCTGTATTCTTAGGTATGAAAACTGTAGCAGCTTCAATGATGAAAGCTGGCGGCGGTTCAATCGTGAATATTTCTTCAATGAACGGATTAGTTGCTGGTGCTGTAGGATATACAGATACAAAATTCGCAGTACGTGGGATGACAAAAGCGGCTGCGATCAACCTAGCACCCATGGGCATTCGCGTAAACTCTGTACACCCAGGCGTTATCGCAACACCAATGGTTGTACAAGAAGATACAAAAGCGGTTGTAGAAGCATTCGCTCAACACATTCCATTAAAACGCGTAGCACAACCAGAAGAAGTTTCGAATATGATATTGTTCTTGGCTTCTGATGAGGCTAGCTACTCAACAGGTTCAGAATTCGTTATCGATGGCGGATTAACTGCACAGTAATAAAAGTACATGAAAAAATATTTATATGATTTATAAAGGCCGATTTTCTATTAGTATAGAAAATCGGCCTTATTTTTTTATTTAAAAACCTCATTTACTTATGATATGGTTCACCGTAATAGCGCTAAGTGAGGTTATATCAATTTTCTTGATAAAATAAGGCTCAATCCTATATTGAAATCGATTCTTAACATGGAGGTATAATTCGTGTTTAACTACACACTTTTCTAGACTGGAATATAAAAATGTAACACAACTCTATATTTAATTTTTCAATAATTAGTTTGTTAACGGGCGGTCTTCTTTATCTTTTATCGTAGCTATGATGTTTTTATAAACCGCTTGTACTATAGAAAGGCGCTCGTGTAGTTTCCATTGATCAATAAACGTAATACCCAAGCTTCTTTATCGGCAATTAAAATGATGGAAAATCCAATAATTTACCCCCTTTTTTTGAAATACATACCTTACACCTTCTATGGCTGTTTAAATAATCAAGTTTTTCATTGACAAGTAGAAAACTAGTATATATCATTGATATTGATAATCATTATCAATTAAAAGGGGCGCTTAACAATGAAAGCAAAACGAAAAATCTCATTAAATATTTTATTTATTTCAGCTATTATGATGTTACTGCTAGTTGGCTGTTCAGCCGGGAAATCTAATTCCACTTCTACTGACAAAGTAGATACAAAAACGGAGGAAAAAACTTCTGAATATCCGCTAGTAATCAAGCATGTTTTTGGCGAAACGGCAATTGAAGAGAAACCTGAACGTGTAGTTACGATTTCGTGGGGAAACCATGACGTTGCCCTCGCTCTCGGTGTTGTACCTGTAGGATTCTCAGCGGCGAATTACGGCGTTCAAGATGACAGCGGACTATTACCTTGGACAACAGATAAGCTTAAGGAACTTGACGCGGATATCCCTACTATTTTCCAGGATACAGACGGACTTGACTTTGAGGCAATTTCAGATGCAAACCCAGATGTAATTCTTGCAGCATACTCAGGTATTACACAAGAGGAATATGACACATTAAGTGAAATCGCTCCAGTTGTTGCCTACCAAACGAGCCCTTGGGTAGCTTCATGGCGTGAACAAGTTACATTCAATTCAATGGGTATGGGAATGGAAGCAGAAGGTAAACAACTGATTGCCGATACAGAGAAATTAATTCATGATAAAGCAAATGAATATCCTGTTCTTAAAGGAAAAAAAGCTGCATTTGTAAGCATATCGGCTACAGATTTATCTAAATTTTATATTTACACACCAACAGATCCTCGTGGTGAGTTCCTTACTGAGTTAGGAATGGAATACCCTGAAAGTATTACGAGTCAAATTACTGATCCAAATAGTTTTTATTTAGAATTAAGTGCTGAAAATGCAGATATACTGAACGATGTTGATTTGTTCGTATCTTACGGTGATGACAATACATTAAAAGCACTGCAAGCTGATCCAATCCTCGGAAAAATTCCGGCAGTTCAAAGAGGATCGGTTGTAATTATTGGAGATAACACGCCACTTGCAGCGGCTGGAACTCCAAACCCGCTTGCAATTAACTATTCAATTGATAAATACTTAAATTTACTTTCAGAAGCTGCTAACAAGGTAAAATAAATGATTAATACATCCGTTTCAGAAAATAAGCAGTTACTTATTCCGAAAAAATTTATAAGCGTCCTTGTACTCTCCATTATTTTACTCGGTATATGTGTATTGGCTTCTCTTGCCTTCGGCTCTCGTACAGTTGGATGGGATGAACTAATGGCTGGTTTATTCCAGCCTGATGTACAGTCCCACGGAGCAAATGTTGTGCGCCAAAGAATTGCTAGAACTGTATTTTGTTTAATGTGTGGTGCCGCATTAGGTGTTTCCGGAGCCCTTATGCAATCGGTCACGCGTAATCCTATTGCAGATCCGAGTATATTAGGAGTAAACACAGGGGCTTCTCTCTTTGTAGTTTGTGGAATTTCCTTTTTAAATATTAGTACACCTAGTCAATATATTTGGTTTGCATTAGCGGGAGCAATTATAACTGCCATTTTTGTATTCGGAATTGGTTCTATGGGGAGTGGCGGTGCCACGCCCCTTAAACTCGTTTTGGCGGGTGCTGCTACAAGTGCAGCATTATCATCCCTCGTAATGGCAATTATGATTCCTCGTTCAAACGTTATGGATCAATTTAGATTTTGGCAGGTAGGTAGTGTGGGATCAGGAAACTGGAGCACTATCTCTACCTTGATTCCTTTTCTTCTTGTAGGAATACTAATAGCGTTATTCTCGGCTCCAGCTCTGAATGCATTAGCATTAGGCGATGAAGTTGCTAAAGGTTTAGGTGTACGAACTGGCACGCTTAGACTTATTGCTGCTTTTGGTGGCGTCCTATTATGTGCTGCAGCAACAGCACTAGCAGGTCCTATTGGCTTTATCGGTTTATTGGCCACTCACGTGATTCGACTCATTATTGGACCCGATTTACGATATGTTATCCCGATGGCAGCCCTTTCAGGTGCAATTATTTTAATGATATCAGATGTATGCGGTAGGCTTATCGGCAGTCCGGGTGAGCTTGAAGTTGGTGTAGTGACTGCATTTGTTGGGGCTCCTATTTTAATCTTACTAACTATGAAATCGAAGATGCGTGCATTATGATAAATGCAGCAATGAATCTTATTATAGTAGGCAGAACAAAGAGACGTCGTCGTTTTATACTCGTGACTTCCTTACTTGCCATCATTGCTTCCGCACTTTGCTGCGCTATGCTAATGCTTGGAAACACGATTTATCCCATTCAAGATGTCATACATGTCCTACTAGGTGAACAAGTAAAAGGGGCATCATTTGCGGTGGGGACAATCCGGTTTCCACGAATGGTTGCAGGCATTTTTGCTGGATTCGCTTTCGGGGTTGCCGGTACAGTATTCCAGACAATGTTGCGAAACCCTTTGGCAAACCCCAATGTCATCGGAATTACAACTGGTTCAAGTGCTGCCGCTGTTTTTTGCATCATTGTTCTTCATGCGAGCAATATGGTTGTTTCGATTGCTTCTGTTGTTGGTGGACTTACTACAGTGATGGTTATTTTTCTATTATCAAAAGGATCTTCTTTTTCAATAGGTAGATTAATATTAATTGGAATTGGCATTCAAGCAATATTTAACGCTATCATTTCCTATTTATTGCTTATTGGTCAGAAAAACGATATTCCTACTGCAATGAGATGGCTAAGTGGCAGTCTAAATGGAGCTAAAATGGAGAATCTTTACCCTCTGATTCTGACAGTTCTAATCTTCGCGCCTGTCATCATCTTACTTGGGAAACGATTGGATATGTTGGAACTGGGAGAACAGGCTGCCACTTCACTTGGAATCGATACGGACAAGACAAGACTTGTACTTATTATTAGTTCCGTACTTATCATTGCGTTAGCTACCGCTACAACAGGACCCATTGCATTTGTCGCATTTCTTTCTGGACCTATCGCAAAAAGACTAGTTGGTGTAGGATTTTCAAACATTATTCCGTCGGGTCTTGTTGGCATCATTTTAGTATTAGCATCAGATCTTATTGGACAATTCGCATTTGTTGCAAGATACCCTGTAGGTGTAATCACAGGCATTCTAGGAGCTCCCTACTTGATCTACTTGTTAACCCGAATGAATCGAAAGGGAGATTTATAATGAAACCGGAACATATTTTTCAAGCTGAACAAGTCGTTTCGGGCTATGATAATAAAACCATTGTCCACGGCGTAAACCTTTTGATCCCGAGCAATAAAATCAGCGTCATTATTGGCGCAAACGGCTGCGGCAAGTCTACGCTTCTTAAAACATTGGCGAGACTTATCAAACCGACATCCGGAGAAATTACACTGGACGGAAAACCGCTCAGCAAAATTCCGCCGAAACAATTGGCGCGGATTTTAGGGCTACTGCCGCAATCCCCCATTGTTCCAGAAGGCATATCGGTCTCGGATTTGGTTGGACGGGGAAGGTACCCTCACCAATCCATGTTCTCAGGTTGGACAAAAAAGGATTATGAAGCCGTTGCCGAAGCGATGGACATTATGAACATTACCGAATTTGCAAACCGGAACATTGACGAGCTATCCGGCGGACAAAGACAGCGTGTCTGGATTGCAATGGCGCTGGCGCAGCAAACCGACATTTTATTTCTCGATGAACCGACGACTTTTTTGGATATTACGTATCAAGTGGAAATTCTTGACCTGCTGACTGACCTTAACCGAAAACGCGGAACAACGATTGTAATGGTCCTTCATGATATCAACTTGGCCGCACGTTACGCGGACCATATATTTGCCCTTCGTCAAGGAAAGCTAATTGCGGAAGGTAATCCTTCAAAGGTCATTACTAGTGAATTGATTAAAGACGTTTTCGGGCTTCGTTGCTCTGTGATAAAAGACCCCATTTCGGGCTCCCCTTATGTAATACCAATAGGAAGATATCATGTTAATAGTGAATCTACTCTTTAAATAAAGACTAATACTTCTGCTCAGTAATGTTCCTCATAGGTCGCGGGAAGCTCTTCTCTTACGGGGAGGAGGGCTTTTTGCGACCTATGCGCGGTTAATGGCGAAAATTCCCTAATATTTTAATTTATTTTAACGTGAAATCTCCAAATTCGTTCAAAAATAGTTCGCTTTATAGTAAGCGAACTACCACACTTTTTCGGTGAACGTATGGAAGTCATTCAACCCAAAGCGATTCAAAATCGCAACCATACAGGTAGCAGCCAGGGGGTGATCAAGATATTTACTGGTTACTTGGTTAATCAACAGACGTGGGTCCATATTATACAAGTTGTTTCAGCGAGCTATATTCTCATAGGAATTACTCTTTTATTATCAACTTATTTCGGTATACCGATTGCAGTGAATGGGTAATAACGCAGCTTCACTTCACCAATGACAGCATCTTCATAAATGAATCCAAAAAATCGACTATCATTACTCTTTAAGCGATGATCGCCTAATACGAAGAAAGCGCCTTCAGGGACTTCGGCTTGTCCTGTAATTTCCTTTAACGTGAAGTCCCCAGTTATCCGGTCCGTGATTGGATCGCCATCGATCCGTTTAACATAGGGCTCATCATACACTTTACCATTCACGTGCAATATGTCGTCGATCATTTCAATACGATCTCCGGGTACTCCGATGACTCTTTTAATGTATTTCTCTGTTGCATTCGGCGCATCAAAAACAATCATATCAAACCTGTCGATGGTGCTTACTTTGCTGACGATGATGCGATTTTTATCTTCGAATGTCGGCAACATTGACTCACCTTGTACCTTTGTTGGTACAAATAAAAACTGGTAACTGATAAAGACAATCGCTAACGCAAATAATAATGATTGTATCCAAGAAAATAATTCGCTTTTTACGGTTTTCTCCATTCATCTCTCCCCTTCCGAATAACTTCTTATCTAATAGTGTACAATATGGCCCCTGCTATTAGTACTTTTAGTATGCACCTTTCCATTATTGGTAAATAGATGACTAATCATTCTGGTGAACAAAGTAAAATTCCGATTTAATAGAGAAGCGGTCTACATTTATTTATGGCAACCTTGCTTCCAAGAGACATGTTTGAAAAGTGTCTATTGATTTTTAGAGGCTTTGCCTTTGAAGTCGTAGAATAGTACTAATATAGTAAGAATACAAGAATGAGCACTTAGTATTGAAATTTAGTTAGAATAGGTGAATAAATGTATAAATACAGAATTACAAAGTATAACCCCTTATTTAGAGATGATGAAAACAGATATATAAAAGATGACAATTAGTGATATCGGGAAAACTTTTGATGAAGAAAAGTTAACGATTGAAGATTACAAAAAAACTGAGGATAGCTATATTAACGCTATCCACCTGATCATTGATTACTTAAGTCTTCCTTATCTAAAAGTAGATGATGTAATACGAAGCTTCTCGCTAGAAATGTTTCAAGATTTGATAAAAGATTACCGGGAACTTTATAGCGAGGAAATGATGGAGCATTACTCGAATGTAAAAAACAAAGATAACTTAAGTAAGAAAAAAGTTGATGTTTTTTGTAGGCTTTTAATTAGGGAGAACATTGGCGCAAAGGTTTATTATCCCAGGAGAATGAAAGTATTTATAGGATATGACTATTTAATGGGTGTTCATATGTCAAAGCCTTTAGACCCAATCATTCCTTTAATTGAAGAAACGGGATTGTTTATTGAAAAAATTTCATAAGTAGATGAAGTGGATAATATTAAATTTGGATTGGTTCCGGGGGGCAGGTCAAAGATTGAATCAAAGGGGGATTGTTATGGATAAAAAGAACAAAGCTTTACTTATAATAGATGTACAAAAAGCTTTTAATGATAAAAAGTGGGGAGAGCGAAATAATCTAAATGCAGAGGGGAATATTAGTAAGATACTAAACTTATGGAGGGAAAAGGGTTGGACAGTAATTCATATACAGCATAGGTCTGACAATCCTAGTTCGTTATTTCACCCGGAAAATGATGGGTTTGCTATAAAGGAATTGGTCGAACCTATTGGGGGAGAAGTGGTGATAGAAAAGAAAGTAAACAGTAGTTTTATCGGTACAAAATTAGAGGCGTTTTTAAAACGAAATGGTCTGACAACAGTCATATTAACAGGACTGACTACTCCTCATTGTGTATCTACGACTGCAAGAATGAGTGGGAATTTAGGTTTCAATACATATCTTATTTCAGATGCAACAGCGGCTTTTGGAATGACGGATCAAAACAATACTCATTATGATGCAGTTACTGTACATAATACTTCTTTAGCGACATTGCATGAGGAGTTCGCAACCATACTTACAACGGAGCAACTTATACAAAAGTTTTTCTAGTTTTTTTCTTTAACTCTAAAGAACATGAGGTTCAACTTTTTTGAAAAGGGACTTTAATATATAGTTTTTGAATATTTGTGTTAAATATTACTATCATGATAAATTACGTTTGATGATTGCGCCAAGTACTAGAGAGCCTGAAATTGTATCTTCGGGCACTTACAATTTCTATAGTAAGACATCTATTTTTTTCTTTCGAGACTACCGCATTTTTCACTTGAACATTGTAGGAACGCGACAGGCAAATTGTCTGATGCTTATCTAATAAAACCAAGGATTTAAAGAAGGTGGAGTTAATTTTAATAAGATGGAGCTACAAAAAAACAGCCCACATAAACCGGATTTTGACGGTTTATGTGGGCTGTTTCTTATTTTACTAAAGGACAATAGGAACACTTTTCTGTATTAGGAAGTTCTTTATACAAACAACATGTCACCCGTTTGTAGTTTACCATTGCATCTAGTGCTTGTTGATTATTCAAATACTGCTTAAAAGGGGAACGACGCATCGCAGGTTTCCATGTTTCATCTGCCAATAAAATATCCAAGTCTGTTTGTGCAAATGATGAATTTTCCTGAAGTAGCATCGAGTACATCCATAAGACATATCCCCATACGTTCTCCCACAATATTAGTTTCGCAATTTTCCCATGCTTACTTAAATAGTTAACGACGGGGTGCCCGTATGCCTCGAGGATAAAGCGGATATCTTCTTCGCGATTTTGTACGAGTCTAAAGCCGGCAGATGGAACAGAAAAAAGGATGGTATCATTTTCGATGAATAACGACACGTCTTTCAAATCGCCACCCCATAGTAAATTATGTTCGCATATTAAGTGCAGTTGTGCAGCTATGAAAAAACCATGTCTTTTCATATAAACGGATGTGGCAACGGTATTTGTCGGAGCGTCCGTTAAACGTTGAACTATTTCAAATAGCTTGTCGCTTCCTGATTCGCATAACACTTCTGCAGCTGTTAAAAATGTGTTTGGCTGTGCACCAATATGTACACTGAAACGTTCCAGTGCAGCTACTTGCTCGGCTTGTAAATTAGGCACCAGTATTTCCTCGAAGTTCTGACACGATGCAGCGGCCGCGACCATAAGGAACGCAGTGCGGTGTACCAAAAAGGGGATCTGTTGACACTTGGCATTCCATCCCAAACACAGCGCGGACTAAGTCGCAAGTAATAATATCTTCTGGTTTGCCTTGTTCATGGACACCACCGTCTTTAATAGCCACGATATTGTGGGCATAACGGGAGGCTAAATTCAAATCATGAAGCACCATGACAATCGTACGGCCTTTTTGTTCGTTTAATTCAAACAGCAGATCAAGAATTTCAATCTGATGTGTCATGTCGAGGTATGTTGTTGGTTCGTCCAATAAAATGACGTCTGTATCTTGCGCTAGCGTCATTGCAATCCATGCACGCTGCCGCTGACCACCCGACAGTGTGTCAATCGATTGATCTCGTAAATCACTTATTCCGGTAGCTGTCATTGCGGCTTCCGTTTTCTTCGTATCCTCGTCAGTCCATCTCGAGAGCCACGATTGGTGTGGATAGCGTCCTTGTTTTACAAGATCATGTACCGTCAACCCTTCAGGTGATACAGGACCTTGAGGAAGAATCCCCATTTTCTTTGCAACATTACGTGAAGACAGCGAGTGGATATCCTTGCCTTCAAGTAAAATAGAACCGTCAGAAGGTTTCAAAAGACGGGCAATTGAACGGAGTAACGTAGACTTACCACAGCCGTTACTACCGACGAAAACAGTGATTTCGCCTTTCGGGATCGATAGGTTCAAGTTTTCGAAGAGGAGATTATCTTGATAGCCAATCGATAGGTTTTCGGCTTTTATTGAGGTATGCATTGGAATGCCTCCATATCTATAGGGAAACTAAATGATTTTCATTTTCAATTAGAGATAAGCATAGCATATTTAGCATCAATCAGAGAATGATAATCAATTATTTCGTAAAAAACTTTACAAAACCGTACTACCAAGTTTAAACTACTAAATGAGAATGATAATCAATAAGTAGATAATTGGAGGAATGTTTAATATGAAGAAGTCTTTGAAATCGCTGCTTTTTTTAGCGCTTTTTGCAGTGTTGTTAGTCGGTTGTTCTTCTAAGGGAGAAGACAAAGCTGAAGACAAGGGAAAAGCCGAAGAAAATATTACAATTACAGGTGTAAACGGTGAAGTGACACTTAAAGAGCCTGCGAAAAAAGTCGTTGTTTTGGAATGGACATATGCGGAAGATTTATTGGCAGTAGGTGTTCAACCTATCGGAATGGCGGATATAGAAGAATATAATAATTGGGTGAATATTGATGCGGAATTAAGCAAAGACGTAGCTGATGTCGGAGGTCGCCAAGAACCGAATTTAGAGGCGATTGCTGCATTGGAGCCAGACTTGATCATCGGTACAAGCTTCCGTCACGACGGGATGATTGCAGATTTAGAGAAAATCGCACCTACGGTCATTTTTAATCCGTATCCTGAGGATGAAAAAATGGATCTATATCAAGAAATGATAACAACATTTAACGAAATTGCAAAAGTTGTTGATAAAAAGGATGAAGCGAAACAGGTATTAGCAGACTTGGATGAAAAATACGAAGAAGCAAAAACAACTATCGATAATGCTGGTTTGAAAACGAAAGATGTTGTCTTAACACTTGCTTACACGGGACCTCAAGCACCTGAAATTCGTGTGTTTACACCAAATTCGATGGCTTCAATCATGCTAGAGAAAATTGGTTTGAACAACATCCATATCCCCGATCAATTTGAACTTTACGGCTCGAGTACGTATAACGTGGAAGGGCTAGCGAAGTACGAGGATGCAAACTATTTGTATATTGTACAGGACGAAGACAATATTTATGAAAAACAATTAAAAGATAATGCAGTTTGGAAGAACTTGAATTTCGTGAAAGAAGACCGACTGTATGATCTCGGTGGAGATACATGGTTATATGGAGGTCCTCTCTCAGCAGAAACATTACTCAACAAAATTACAAGCACGATGGTAAGTAAATAATGGCAAGAAAGACTTCAGGAACACGATCCTTTGTTGTCATGATTATAGGATTGTTCCTGTTGGTTTTATTATCTTTTGTTCACTTAACACAAGGTCAAGCGGATTATACTGTAACCCAGTTAGTTAAAGAGGTGTGGACAGAGGGGCGCGTGCAAGACATCGTGCTCTCTCTTCGTCTTCCGCGTTTAATAATAGGGATACTTGCTGGTGGGGCCCTTGCGGTGGCAGGGGCTGTTTTACAGACGTTGACGAACAACCCATTAGCATCTGCAAGCACATTAGGAATTAATGCGGGCGCGTATTTTTTCGTCGTAGTTTCGATGATTTTCTTTCCATCGCTACTCGGGAATTTCCCGTTTATTGTTGCGTTAGTGGGTGCTGTACTGTCATCCGTTCTCGTTGTGATGCTAGCAGGCAAGCAAATGGAGCCAGTACGTGTCGCGCTGACAGGAATGATTATTTCGTTATTGTTCGCTTCGATGACAGGCTCATTGCAGTTATTATTCGAAAATCAAACGAACGGACTCTTTTTATGGGGATCAGGAACACTTGTCCAATTAAATTGGGACGGTGTATCGTTTGCGGGGCCAGTTATCATTGTGTTCTTCATCCTCGCATTAGTATTGGCAAAACCATTGGATACGCTGTCGCTAGGTGAAGATATAGCGTCATCTCTTGGGCAAAATGTTAGGTTTGTTAAATTACTCGCGTGGGCTGTTGCAATTGTCCTTGCAGCTGCAACAGTAAGTGTTGTCGGACCAATTGGTTTTATTGGATTAATGGCTCCACATATTGTTCGGATGCTTGGCGTTCGGGGACATTTGAATATTCTCCTCCAATCATTTTTATGGGGAAGTGTCATGCTAATCGGAGCTGATGTGTTAGGGCGATTGATTCAACCCGGACAAGAAGTTCCGGTTGGTGCAATGACCGCGTTGATAGGTGGACCGTGGCTGTTGTACTTGGCATGGAAAACTGCGAAAACGCATAGTCGAGGCGATCGTCAAATGGGCGGTACATTAAAGCCCGTGAAACTGTCGGTTGTCATCGCAATCGTTGTTGCACTCCTACTCGTTATTATTTCATTGGCTTTATCATTTAATGGCACTGCATGGACGACTGAATGGTTGAAACCTGTTGTGTGGAATTTCCGAGTTCCACGTGTGTTAACGGCGTTCATCGTCGGGGTAATGCTCGCGATTGCAGGGGTATTATTGCAGGGGGTATTACGAAATCCATTGGCGGATGCAAGTATTTTGGGTGTCACATCAATGGGTGGTGCAGGGGCAATGATGCTACTCGTGTTATTTCCTGCAATTCCAGTTAACTATATGCCGCTTGGTGCAGTCGTGGGAGCTGCCATCGCACTTGGTATTATTTTAGGAACATCGTGGAAAAACAACTTCCAGCCGATGCTTGTTGCACTTATGGGAATTGCAATTTCTGCGTTTGGTTCGGCGGCCACACAAGTACTTGTCGTAAAAGCAAAACTTGCAGTTGCGGCAGCGCTCGTCTGGTTGTCGGGAAGTACGTACGCAAAAGGATGGGAAGATGTACAGCTTGCTGTTTTGCTATTTGCATTGTTTATAGGACCAGCCATTTATCTGACACGCAGTTTGGACACATTGACGTTTGGTGACGATGTGGCGGCAGGTCTTGGGCTTTCTGTTAAATCGACTCGTGTTTGGGCATTGATTGTCGGTGTTGCGATAAGTACAGCAGCTGTTTCGATTGTAGGGACGATCGGCTTTGTGGGGCTTGTCGCACCTCATATCGCACGTAGATTAGTTGGTTTTCGTCATCTACCTTTGATTGTCGTATCTGGATTATTAGGCGGACTACTTCTTGTCACCGCCGACTTCGTTGGAAGAATTCTTATTGCGCCGAAAGATATTCCGAGTGGTCTGATTGTAGCGCTGATTGGTACTCCGTATTTGCTGTATCTCCTTCGGAAAATGAAATGAAAAGAGAGCTGCCATTGGGTAGCTCTCTTTTCATTTCATTTTCTTAAATCGGTATTTCCGGTATTGTGATTTGAGGAGTAGGCAATGCTTATGCTTATGCTTACTAACGCTAGTGAAATTGGAATCACAATAATATCCCTTATGAAAAAGTTAAGATTGTCTCCTCATAGGGGATACTCGACAGGTGAATAGAGCTGCCTAGTTATTTCTATATATTGTGGCGGTTTGCTCTTTTAATTCTCCCGGTTTTTCATCCACAAGACAGCTTTTGTACGTGAATTGACATCGAGTTTACTATAAATTTTTGACAAATAGACACGCACAGTCCCCTCTGAAAGCCCCAATTGTTTTGCAATTTCACTATTTGAAGCACCGTTTGCCAGTAATTGAAGCACATCCTGTTCACGTGGTGTGAGTATGTCATTTACCGTATCTTGTTGGAGATTATCTTGAATGCTCGCTATCAATTGTTCGACGTATGCGAGTGGTACAGAATCCCAATAAGCGCTTTTTCTATTGTTACGTATCTTCGAGTATTCTATTAGCAAAGGGATGGCATCTGCTTCATCAAGAAATGTCCTTAGGTATCCATAGGGAGCCCCGTGATCCAATGCTTCGTGAAATACAATTAGTGCTTCTTCTTCATGTGATAACTTCATTTGACAAATCGCTTCCAGCACTATTGCCTCTACGATTGTCGAGATTTGCCTTTCCTGTAACGCTTTTGTTTTTACACGGGTAATAATTAATAGTGCGTCTTCCGCTTGCTCTTTAGCCAATAAAACGCGTGCCTGCACTAGCAGCCAAAATTCCTGCCCTGACTCAGCTTTGGGGTTGTTCAAACCGGTCGATTGATAGAGTTGTTGTTCTGCTTGCAAAACATTACCTTCTAGTAAATAACAATGGGCCTTCATGGTGCATAACAAACCAATCCAATGCCGGTTCTGCGTTGTTTCCATTGCGTAATCTAGCAGGTTATGTGCTGCTGTAAATTGTTTTTTCGTTGCATGGATACGCCCTTTAAGTATGTACATGGGTATGAACAATCCAGGATCTTTAAAGTGATGACCGTATTGTAGTGCGCCTTCCAATTCTATCGATGCTGCATCGATATAGTTTCCTTCATATAAGTTCTCGGCTGACACTCCGTAACTAAACCCCGTCATGTTTTGCTCTTTCAATTCACCTTCACGAAATAGCCCCGTTAAGGGAATTGCTGTTTCCTTCAGCAAGAGTTTGCCTCTCACCCCAATACTCGTGCGTAAAAGTGTAGGTTCAAACCGATTGTATTGCATGGGAATGTTGTCCCATCTGGAACTCACAGGGCCTCTCTCCAGTTGTTTCTGCATGATTTTTATTACTTGTCCGAGATCTCCACCGCTTGCATATAGGACAAATGCTTTCGTAGAATCCAAAATACTCGCCATGCCCTGGTAGTCAATGTGATCCATCCATTGATCAAGATCATGCCTGCTTTCTAACTCTTCGATTAGTTGATTTGCTTTTTCTAGTTCATGTATAGTGGCATATGTAATAACATTCATGACAAGTGTCTCTACATTCACTGGATAATTGTTATCACGCAATAGTTGTACCCACCGCGTAAATGTCGACGTTTCCCCTGATGTGAAAATCTCCACCAGATGCGCAGTGATCCACGCGTCCGCTATGTCATGCAATTGGCCAAACAATGCAAGCTCAATCGCCGACATGAAATCTCCCTTACCGTGCAAAAAAATTGCCGTGTCTTTATAAATCACCGAAATCGTTTCTTGTGAATAGCGATTTTTCATTTCAATTTGCAAAGCATCTGCAAACAAATGATGATAGCGGAAAATAGGTTCATATGAATGTAAACGGACAATGAATAATCCGCTTTTTTCGAGTTCTAACAAGATATGATAACTATCTGTACGTTTTGTAAGCGAATCACAAATCGCAGGTTCGAGTTGATTTAGTATCGAAGTGCAAACAAGAAATTCCTGTGTAGATGGCGGGAGCGACGTAAGAATCTCCTGTAACAAATATTCTGTTATGAAAGGATGGGCACCATCAAAGGAGTCGACATCCATCTCACCCATTGTAGACGTGCTTCCCGAAAGACCTGCCAATTGAATACCTGCCGCCCAACCTTCTGTCATGTTAAAAACATGTTGAAGTGATTCGGAGTTTTTATAGTTAAATCTTCGTTTGGTATAGAAACGCTCCATTTCGTCGTAAGTGAAGCGTAACTGTTCTACACCGATTTCTGTCAGCCACGCTTTGACTCGCCACTTAGCAATCGGAAGAGGTAACTCTGTTCGACTTGTCACATACATCCGCGCATTATTCGGTAAATAGTTGATGAAGCGAATCAACATTTCGTGAATCGATTGTTTTCCAATTAAATGATAGTCTTCAATGACAATATGTATCGTACATTGAAGCGAATTAATCTCGTTCAAAAGAGAGTCTACCAACAGTTCATATGGTGATTGCTCATTGATCAGGGAAAGTAAACTCAAATCGATCTCGTCAGGAAGTGTATTTGATAAAGTATGTACGAAGTATTTCCAAAAACGTATTGGATCATTATCGATGACGTCGATTGACAGCCATGCAACAGGTTCATTGGATTGACTAAACCATTGGCTAAGTAGCGTAGTCTTTCCGTAACCGGCGGGTGCGCGCACTACTGTTAATCTTTTTGGCCCGCTATATCGCAGTAAATCAACTAATCGTTGTCGTTCAATAGCTTCTAGCTCAGCACGAGGTACCGTTGTTTTTGAATTTAATAATGTCAGCTGCATTGATCAGGGCTCCTTTTTATTTGTATTGTTTTTCCAGAAGGGGGAGGTGAATGTATGTTAGGGGAAAACCTAAAACTTATGCTACTTCAAGGCAGTGAATTTAGTCTAAATCATCCTAAAGGTTTTATATGTAGTTTTTTGGTGCTCTCGGTAAACATTAGAAGAAGAGATCTCAGAATCTATTAGTAGCGTATCCTGGCTGCAATTTAGGACTTTAATGGAGTGCTAGGCGAAGTGGTACAGCAAACAAGTCATTCTAATGTCAAAATGTTTGCACTTGGCCATCTATGTTCTTGTTGGGGATAACAACACAGAGGGTGCGGGGGAGTTTAATCGTTTGAATTAGTACTTCTATGTCCGAAGTGGATTCTCCTTTAATTCCAGGTAATGTAATATAAAGTGTTTTTTATCACGTCTATTTTTACCGTTTACTTGCGTAAAATACTAGTGAGAAGGGTTTGATAACCTTCATTTTCACTGATCCATTTTCGGCCCGCTCACGACGAAATATTCATGACAGATTTAAGGAGGAATTGTAGTTCATTCCTCCTTAGTAATCCTGTTGTGAATAGTTGCCTGTCGCGTTCCTACAATGTTCAAGTGAATAATGCAGTTGTTTGGAAGAAAAGAATAGATGACATTCTATGGAGAGTGTAAGTGCCCGAAGATGTAATTTCGGGCACTCTTGCACGTTGCACAATGTGTTCCTTGCTTACTTTTAGCAAAGAGTATGCATCTAAGCTTGTGTTGCCTATTAGAAAGCGACACTTCTTTAAAATAAATAAGAAAAAACCATAGAGATAGCATCAGCCGCCAAAATTGCATCTTTGGCGGCTTTTCTCCAGCTAAGAAGCCAGCTATTCTTTCGTCCCAAAAGGCTTCAACACACTCTGTACTAATGCATTTGGAGCGCGACGGATGAAGGACAAATATACGATTAACGAAAAAATATGTAGGGATACGACAAAATCGCATCCCTACACATCCAGACATCTCAGTAATCGTACTAGAAGTCATTCAATCCAAAAGCGCAGCCATACAAGTAGCGCCCAGGGGGGAGAAGTTTTTTATTGGTTATTTTTAATTAATCAACAGACGTTGTTTTTGATATGTGAGTTTGACTAAAAAAACTACAAAATAACAAAAAGTGTCTCCTACTATATATCAGTAGAAGACACTTTTATTTTTACTATTAGACAAACATATTAATTAGCAAGACACCTGCTAATCCTACTAACGAAAGAATCGTTACCATAACTGACCAAGTTGCAAGCGTTTTCCCAATGGAAAGATTAAAGTACTCTTTATAAATCCAGAACCCTGCATCATTTACATGGGAGAACGTAATACTACCAGCACCAGCCGCTAATACCATTAGTTCCGGGCTAACACCAGTTAACCCAACTAGAGGTGCTGCAATACCAGCAGCTGTCATACCCGCTACAGTAGCTGAACCGACTGCTACTCGTAAAATCGCAGCAATCAACCAAGTGAGAAGTAATGGGGAAAGTGTCGATCCTGCCATTATATCTGCAATGTATTGGTCGATGTGACTATCAATCAGTACTTGTTTGAAAGCACCACCAGCAGCAATGATTAGTAAAATCATTGCAATTCCACTGACAGCTCCTGTAACGGATTGCATAACATCTTTCATTTCTTTACCGCGGTTTAGACCAAAAGTAAAGAATGCAAGAATCACAGAAATTAACAAAGCAATATTAGGATTACCGATAAAATCAAAGAACGGCATAATTGCTGACTCTGGCATTGTTATTTCTACAATTACTTGAGAAGCAATCAAAATGACTGGCATTAAGGATGTTAGGATACTCGTAACAAATCCTGGCATCTCTTCTTCTTTAAATTCTTTCGGATTAAATAGCCCTTTTGGAATATCTACTTCCAAATATTCTTTTTTGAATAGCTTTGTAAATAATGGTCCGCCGATGATGATGGCGGGAATAGCAATAACGATTCCGTATAATAACGTTTTCCCTATATTAGCATCAAATACACTAGCAATAGCTGTTGGTCCTGGGTGCGGAGGAACGAAGCCATGCATCGTGATAAGTGCTGCAATTACGGGCATCCCAATATACAATACGGGCACTCCAGCTGCAGTAGCAATCGTAAATACTAAAGGAATTAAGACGACAACTCCTGTTTCGAAAAACAGTGCAATCCCAACGACGGAAGCTGTCAAAACAGCTGCTAATTGAACTCTCTTTTTCCCAAATGACTTAATAAGCGTTGTAGCGATTCGTTGTGCGCCGCCTGAGTCTGTCATCAATTTACCAAGGATTGCTCCAAAAATGATAATCATCGTCAGACTGCCAAGTGTTCCACCTAAACCACTTTGAACGGATGCAACTGCATCAAGAGGAGACATTCCTTCTAACATTCCTACAGCTAGGGCAACAAGGATTAAAGAAATAAAAGCATTTAACTTAAATACAATCATCAATACAAGTAATAGGGCGACTCCTATACAGACAGATACTATCGGCATCGTGGACCTCATTTCCTTTAGTTAGATTCTCGAAATATTGAAATATAACCCGTAGAATAAATCACATGAATGTTGTTATTTATTTGCAAATAGCCGAACGAATTTAGTCATGACGGGCTCCATGGATTTCTGCATTTCTGCCATAACAGTGGAAAGGTGGGCCATTTGTTTATCCTCAAAATAGTTTTGTAAATAGGATACGGCAGCCATGGATACTTCTGTATTCACATTGACTTTACATATTCCAAGTTGTATCGCTTGTTTAATAATTAAATCTGGAGTTCCTGACCCTCCATGAAGTACCAAGGGAACATCAACAGCCTGTTGAATTCTTTCCAAAAGAGGTAAATCTATTTTTGGTTCTCCCTTATACATTCCATGAACAGTGCCGATAGCAGCTGCTAAAAAGTCTACTCCTGTTGCGTCAACAAAGTCTTTTGCAGACTTTGGATTAGTCAATGTACCGTCTCCTTCTTCTTCATCGGAGAAGTCGCCTTTCGCTAATGAACCAATCTCAGCCTCTACGGACACTCCTACCATATGCGCAATTTCTACAATCTCTTTTGTACGGCGAATATTTTCTTCTAAGTCATAGGAAGACCCGTCGAACATAACAGATGTGAATCCACAACGGATAGCACGAATAATTGATTCCTTTTCATATGCATGATCCAAATGGAGCGCAACAGGAACTGAAGACTTTTCAGCCAATGTTTTAACAAAGGCTGAAAACCCTTCAACATCAACTGTTGGGAAATAACGTTCTCCCAGTGCAATAATGACTGGTTGATTTTCCTGTTCGGCAACGCGTATCGCTGCTTGAACAGTTTCTAAATTGTATACATTAAATGCAGCAACAGCATATTTTTTTTGCTGTGCATGCTGCAATATCGCTTTCGTATTTACCAACACGTGAAATGGCCCCCTTATCATACGTAAAGAACAATTGACTAGTTAATCCGCTTTGGAACTAGGGAAGGATGGAACTATATCCTACCTAGAGGATGTCTTCCGCGATAAGGCAGAAACACTTGTCAGCCTTATCGCGGGAGGCTACCCTTAGAAGGCGCCTTCGCTCAGTTTATATGGTTATTTAAAATCTCAACTGTTTCTTTAAGTGTTGTAACTGCTCCAACATTACCTGGGAAAATAATATACGCCATTCCCGGAAACTTACTTTCTTCTCCTGTAATCCATACAGGAATCCCTGGTTTTATTTGACCGGCTACTGTTGCTCTTTTAACTTCAAGGCCTTTCGTTCCAATATCACTAGACGTAATTCCGCCTTTTGCGACAATGAAATTTGGTCGTACGTTTAGGCGCTGCACGATACTTGTAACTGCATCTGAGATTTTTACTGAGAGTTTTAACTCTTCTTCTTTTTTTCCTTCACCAAGATCTAATCGTTCACGTCTCGTATACACAGTGACTGTTTTGCCAGAGCGAATAAAATTCTCGGTTGTTTCAATTACTCGATCAATTTCTTCTTTGAACTGTGCAGGGTGTAGCACAAGATGACAATCAAATTCAATGAATTCGATGAAATTAGTTGTTTTCAGTGATTCTAGTTGCTCCGTTGTCTTTTTAACGTGAGATCCAACAAGAATTAAACCGCCATGAGTTGTTTCTGTTTGAATCAATTCTGACCTCGTTAGAAGTGCTTTATCACTTACTCCGCCAATAACCTTCGTAAGAGCGGCTGCACTTCTGAACATGAATTGTTTCCCGGATTTCATTGCTTTGATAAGGGCAATAACAAAAATTTCTACATCTACGTAATCTACTGCATTCACGACTACTTTATTGAAATCAGTCACTTGAAGTAATTGTTCCGTGATCGTTTCAATTTCCAACGCTCTTAAGCTTTCGAGTGTAATGTACGTAGTATTCACAGCTTTGAATTCACCATTTGTTTTTTCCTCAACCCACTCACCTAAATGAGACTTGGAATAACCAAACGTTCTATCCTTCGCAAATTCCGTTTCACCAGCAGGCACCAAATAGTCTTCAGATTGCACATAGTGGATATTGTCTACTGTGTAGCGACCGCCTTCTTTGAAAAATGGCAAAATTACTTCTCCGTCATACTGGATGCCTAAAGTGGTTTCAATCGTATCTTTTAACACTTCTGTTTCAAGAGGGTAGTGACCTCTTAAAGTAGAATCTCCACGACTAATGACAATAAAATCCTTATTCTGTTGTTTCGCTACTTCTACAATGTTCGCAGCAATTTCTGAATGTGCTTTTTCAGTTTCAGCTGCAGTAAATCCTCTAGAATTTGTTAGTATGAAAAACATAGCGTTTTTTTCTTCAAATCCTTGTTCCAAACTTTCGACTGTCCAATCTGTATATACAGAAATACCATGAACCGTTTGAACGCCTGTTGGATCATCGTCTAGCACAATGATCTTTTTATTTAAATCCACTAATTCATTCACAAGCATGTCTTTTACGGCTTGTGTATCAACTGCTTGGATATTTCCCAAAACATCTTGAACTAATCTCTGTTCTGTACTTCCAATGGTGGTCATTAATTATTCTCTCCCAACTGTAACGTTCGCAAGTTTTTCATAATATTGAACAATTCCGCTGTGGTCATCTGCTGCTTTTCCATCCACTTTTAAAGCGTGGAAAATTTCTAGTAATTGGCTAGATAACGGCATTGGTACACCAATGCTATGTGCTGTTTCCATTACGTTGGTCATATCTTTTAAGTTAATATCAATCCTTCCGCCAGCTACGAAATTACGATCAAGGATTAACGGTACTTTGGCATCTAGAACTGCACTGCCTGCTAATCCACCTCTGATAGCTTGGTACATTTTTTCCACATCAATCCCTGCTTTTGCGGCTAGAACTAATGCTTCAGACATGGCGGCAATATTTAAGTTTACAATTACTTGGTTGGCTAATTTTGCAGTGGTTCCACTGCCATTACCTCCAACTAATGTTATCTCTGAACCCATTGCGAATAAAACATCCTTCACTTTTTCAAATACTTCTTCTTTACCTCCAACCATAATCGCGAGAGTACCGTCTTTCGCTTTTGGTTCTCCACCACTAACGGGAGCATCTAACATTTCTACCCCTTTTTTTTCTGCTATTGCAGCAATTTCTTTTGAAATGACAGGTGAAATGGAACTCATATCGATAATAACCGCGCCTTTTTTGGCACCACTAAGTACACCATTTTCACCCGAAACAACTTGTTGTACATGATGAGAAGCAGGTAGCATTGTAATGATAACGTCACTATTTTCACCGATAACTTTTGCAGAATCGGCTGCTTTTGCACCAGCATTTATCAAAGTTTGTACCGTTTCTTTATTCAAATCGTTCACCATTACTTCGTATCCTTTAGAAACTAAATTCAACGCCATAGGTTTCCCCATAATACCTAAACCAATAAAACCAATCTTTTTTAACATAACCATTCCTCCTAATTTAACTTAGTGTTCCTTACTTAAGTGTTAAAATACGTTCATTTAATTCGGAATGTAACCGTTTGCAATTATCTTATCGTTCTAATTGTATACGGTTTTTTAAATTTTGTATACACTCACGTTTATTTTGTATACAAAAGTAAGTCATATCAATTTAAGCTTTCTTTCTCCTTCTCTTTTTGATAAGTTAGTGGTAATTAGGTTGAAGGAAAAAGGTGGGAAGAAATGACTCAAAACTATAAAAAATCTCGTTCTGCCTACCATCAAGCATATGAAGTGATTCGAGATAGAATCTTAAATGGGGATATGCCAGGTGGTACAAAAATTGTTGAAGAAAAATTAGCAGCAGAATTAGGATTTAGCCGTACTCCAATTAGAGAATCTCTACGCCAACTAGGTCATGAAGGACTTATCATTAATAAAAAAGTTGTACAGCCTACAGAAGAAGATCTGCGCAACTTATTTCAAGTAAGGATTCTTCTAGAAGGATTTTCAGCGAAATCAGCAGCAATCTATTTGCCCGAGGAAGATTTAAAATCGCTGTCCAATTGCATTATAATGGGAAGAGAAGGCGCAATTGAAGAGATAATGGATGCTAATGAACGTTTTCATGCTATTATCGTTCAAGCCAGTGGTAACGCTCTAATGATTGATACAATAGATCGCATGAAGTCCATAATCTATCTTTTTCGTAAGACCGTGGTGCTTTACAGTCGACCGCGTTTAATAGATGAGCATGAGGAAATTTATGAAGCGATTAAAGCAAGAGATGGTGAAAAGGCGAAACAACTAATGGAAACACATCTTCAAGAGGATTTAGATTTTTGCCTTCATATTTTAAGAAGTTCAAGTCAAATATGAATTCGAATACAATTGAGCAAACAAACACATCCCCGAATTCCGGTAAGGAAGGTCGGGGATGTTTTTAGTTGTTAATCGATATTCATTTTAAACCATCAAGTGAATTCACAAGTATTTTTGCTGCGCGTGCACGACTCGTGGGGTTGCTCGGATAGAATTTACCTTTAGATCCGTTTGAGATGCCTAGTCCGTGAAGCATCGAAATGGCGTTGATTGTTTTTCTTTCGGAAGAAAGTAATAGTTTAATAATAAAAGTCATGTCAAATACCTATTAGGTGGAGATGAAATGAGTTTTATAAAGTCAAAGAAGTTCCTTGTAATTGTTTTGTTAGTAGTAGTTGGTGTGGGGATTATGTTTTTAAAAGATGATAATGCATCTGTGTTAACTGAAGTTGGGAAGAGTTAGGGTATAACTAATTTGTATCATATCGAGTTTTTTGATGATGATACAAAAGCCGTAGTTTTTTTGAAACTATTCAAGGGGAAGAAAGGGAAGTGTATCTGGAAAAGTCATTTTTTAAGTGGAACGAGAGACGAAGTTATTGGCATGAGCCGGAGGGGATAGATAAACCTCTATATATATCATTTGCAGAATCCCCATTTAAAAACGAGGAAGATTTAGAACTTGTTGTAATAAGGGTATACAATCCAGCAATCAATAATGTTGAAATTAGAACGACTAAAGGTTTACTGAAAAATATTAAAATACAGCCCAAGCGTATAGGAAAGGCAACGGGTTTTGGACTGGTTCGAACAGGCGATGAGGCTATTTTTGAAGCTGAATTTATTTCTTACAATGTACAAGGGGAAGTTTTATATTCAGTTAAATAAGATGGCTGAACAGAGTTATGTGACCCGCCAATACTACGGAATCTCTCATGGAAATTAAGCTCTGAAAAAGGATTAAGATTATTCGTGTTCGACGCCTGTAAAACTACACTTTCAAAATAAAAAAGAGACTTTTGGTAAATCTAACATATTTCTATCATGTTAGATTTACAAGTTTTTTGAGTACACTTTAATACATCTACTGCTCTAATTCTGGTTTGGATAATGTATGCACCCACCCCTAATAGACATAACGTTCGTCCACGGAAGTATTTAACTTTATGACTCAATAAGAAATGGTTGCCATGTAAGACAGCAAATACTTAACTAAAGCATCCGTCAGTTGAATAAGCCAAGTAAAATGTGTTAATTATTCATAGTTCAACAAAACTAACGAAGATCTAACCATTACATTGCTATATTAGGGGGGTAACGTTACAAAACAATTTTAGGAGGATTATTTATGAAATTTAAACATTTAGGAATTAGCGCACTTGCATTAGGATTAGTAGTCGGTGGAGGTGCAACCATTTCAGCATTCGCATCAGCTAATATTGAAGAAAATCCGAATGAAGCGATGGCAATACTAAAAAGCAATGCAGATGAATTACCAGAAGGCACTATCTATAAGGATGAGGTTCAAGGAGAAACTAATTCTGATGCTGAGTACTATGAGTTTAATGGAACAGATGAATTACCAGAAGGTACTGTCTATAAGGAAGAGATTAAAGGAGAAGCTAATTCTGGAGCTGAGTCCTATGAATTTAATGGAACAGATAAATTACCAGAAGGTACTATCTATAAGGATGAGATTAAAGGAGAGACTAATCCTGGTGCTGAGTTCTATGAGTTTAATGGAACAGATGAATTACCAGAAGGTACTGTCTATATGGATGAGATTAAAGGTAACCAAAAATAAATAGTGCATTTTGTGAAATTTATCCTTCACGAAAGCATCGATAAGTACTAACTTCTAAAAGCTTGCTTTGATTACCAAAGCAAGCTTTTAGAAGTTAGTCATAGTTGTTACTATAACATTTTATGAAAGTTAGGAGTTAGAGCGAATGAAGCTATTATTAATTGAAGACGAAAGAACACTCTCAAGACTCATTGTAAAAGGTCTTCAAAAAAGTGGATATGCCATTGATACAGCATTTGATGGTGAAGAAGCATTAGAGCTCTTTGATATTAATATATATGACTTAATTATTCTCGATTTAAACATACCTAAAATTGATGGAATAGATGTATTAAAACATATTCGTCAAGTAGATGAAAACATGTGTGTTCTTATTTTATCTGCTCGCTCCGATATAGACGATGTCGTTGTTGGTCTTGATAATGGCGCAAACGACTATGTAACAAAACCATTCGACTTTCAAGTATTAGAAGCACGCATTCGCTCATTATTACGCCGATCATTTACACAAAAAAATACTGTTATGTCAGCTGCAGATCTAAAGATTAATACAGCACAAAAAATCGGATTTGTTCATAACAAACCTATTGACTTAACAAAAAAAGAATATGCAATTTTAGAGTATTTTCTTTTCAATAAAAACAGGGTCATCAGTGCTGAAGAATTAATGGAGCATGTTTGGAATAGTGATGTGGATTTATTATCGAACACGTTAAAGTTCCATATTCATTCGTTAAGAAAAAAAATCGCCAAAGAACTGGGAGAAGTCGAGGCCATTAAAACCGTTAGAGGACAAGGCTACATTATACAAGATCATGAGGTGAATCAGGTATGAACTATATATCGTTAAGAATGCGACTAACAGTTTTAACTGGCATGATTCTAATCATTACAACCATATTATTAACCGTTATTTCTATTAGCATTGCAAACAACAAATTTGTCCAACCATTAACAGGTTCGATAGGTAAAGATGTGAATTTTAGCGAACTTCAATTAGATGAAAAACAAGAGATTGATTTAAAAACTCCTTCATCACTGCCCCCAGACATCTTCTTTTCAGAAGAAATTAATACGGTAAACAAGCAATTCCAATTCCAAAGTCTAATTTGGATGATTGTAATTATGGTTGGAGGTGTTGGAGCCATTTATTTCGTAGCTGGAAAAGCATTGGAGCCGGTTAAAAAATTACGTAAAAGTATAGAGGATATTAATGAACATAATTTGTCGGATCGTATCAATCATATACCTTCAAAAGATGAAATTGGTAACCTAGCCTCAGAATTTAATAAGATGCTCCAACGATTAGAAAACTCGTTTACTTATCAAAAAAACTTTGCTGCAAATGCTGCTCATGAATTAAAAACGCCACTTACGATCATGAAAACAGGTATACAAATACTAAAGCTCGAATCATTACCATCCATTGATGACTACAAGGAGAATTTGGAGATTACAGAAGAAAGCACACAAAGACTCATTAATATTGTTGAAGATTTATTAATGCTTGCAAATAATCATGCTGTAAAATTTTCAGACAAAATTGGCCTTCAACAAATGTTCGAAACGATTGCGCATGAAGTCGCTCCACTTTGTGCTGAAAAAAATATTACACTTACACTCAACAACTGTATAAAGAGCATAGTTGGCAACAAAGTTCTTATATACAGGGTCTTTTTTAATCTAATTGAAAATGCTGTAAAATATAATACAATGAACGGCAAGATTGAGATAACCTGTCATGTTCAACGTGACCACATTCGTATTAGTATCGCTGACACAGGTATCGGTATCGCAAAGGAAGAACTTCCATTTATTTTCGAACCGTTTTACAGAGTGGATCAATCACGCACAAGAAGCTTAGGTGGCTCCGGGTTAGGTCTTTCAATCGTTAGGTCGATAATCGAGAAGCATAAAGGACGAATACATGTTAAAAGTGCCAATAATATCGGTACTACTTTTGAAATAGAATTACTAAAAAACTGGTCGAACGCAAATATCGAAACACATACTAAGTGAAAATTTTTCTTTCTAATAACTAAATATGAATATAAATTATTAAATGCAGGGAAGTATTTTCAATAGAAAATTCAACAATAGTATTTATGAATCTGAAAAATGCACCCATTAGTTGAACAAGGATACAGATTAGCCACATGAGTTCAATCCGTAAAAACATTAATTCAATCGTTGAACGATCTTGTATCTCCCATACACGCCAGTTCACGGAAGTAGTTAACCCTGTTACTCAATAAAAAAAAGCTACCTTTTATGGCAGCTTTTTCTTAAATTAAAGTATCCGTTATTTGACGCTTACTTTTATATGTCATGTATTTATTTGTTATTTAACTCGCTCCAACGCTCATATACTTTAAGACCTTCTTTGTCTTCTTGATGAACCATAGGCAATCTACGTTGGTCCATTGGTTTACAATACTCATCATAAAAAGTATCGAACTCAAAGTATTTACGGTTGTCTATATAATGAGGAGCGTAATCTTTGCGTGTCGTGATGAATACAACTTTTTGGGGGCTACAATAGTATAGTGCACCCAAACACATTGGACATGGACTTGCAAGGATGTAAATTTCACAGTCCGTTAAGTGTTCTGTTCCTAACTTTTCACATGCTTTTCTAATAGCTAGTACTTCAGCGTGTGCAGTTGGGTCGTTAGTCTGTGCTACGAGATTTGGACTTTCAGCAATAATTTCTCCATCTCTTGTTACTACACAAGCAAATGGACGTCCGCCTTCTTCAACATTTTTAAGTGCCAAATCTATTGTGCGTTTAACAAAATCCATAATGAAGCCCTCCTACGTTAGAGTAATTAATCACCATTTTCTATAAGGCAAGAATTTTCCATTCAAAGTAAGGATTATACGATCGCCTCTAGGATCTTCTTTTTTCTGAACATCCATTTCAAAATCAATCGCACTCATGATTCCTTCGCCAAGTTTCTCTTGAATCAATTCTTTAATTGTTGGGCCGTATACTAATAACATTTCGTATAAACGGTATAGACCCGGATCAGTAGGAGGCATTTTTACTACATCTCCCCGGAATGGAATTTGTGTTAAAGCTTGCACTACTTCTTCATCCAAATCTAACAGTTTACCCATTTTTTCCGCTTCAGGCCGAGTCATTGTGGCTTGTCCTAATAAAGCTGTTACAATCCAGCTTTCAGCGTTTTCGCTTTCCATTGCGATTTCGTTCCATGTTAAACCTTTTGCAAATTTTGCATCAAGAATTTTTTGAGTCGCTTCTTTTCTATTCATTTATAAAAACTCCCTTTTAATTTATTTTTTTTTGTTAGCTAATTCTTTATATCCATCAACAATTAAATCCAACTTCCCTGTGTGAGGGTCAATTGCAAGACCATGTACAGGGACATCTTTTGGAATGAGTGGATGGTTTCGTACTAATTCGATATTCGAATTAATGGAATCGACGACATCATTAAATCCAAACAACCATTTGTGTAGATCAATCCCAGCATATTCTAGAGCAGAAAGAATATTTGGAGATGTTACACCTCGATCTACCATCTTTTGCAGCGTTCCTTCTGGATTACTTTGGCTCATCCCGCACCCATGATGTCCAATAATATAAATTTCTTCAGCGTTCAGTTCGTATACAGAAGTAACAATACTGCGCATAATACTACCGAACGCATGGCTAATTATTCCACCTGCATTTTTAATGATTTTCGCATCACCATTGTGTATATCTAAAGCTTTTGGAAGTAGCTCAATTAAACGAGCATCCATGCATGAAACGACAACCATACGCTTTTGTGGCATTTTAGTTGCCTCGTACGGTACATATTCTTTTTTTGCTACAAACTGGTCGTTGTACTTCAAAATTTCTTGTAGTAACATTCGGTTAACCTCCTCTGAATTTATATCCCATTTCTATATAAATTAACTAAATGTATATGGCTAAACAATTAGTGAAATAGGATATAAACTAAGTATAGAGATACGTATACAAAAGCAGAATAAGTTGGCGAATGGCTTTTTGGTCTACTACTTTCATGGTGAAAGGATTGAGGATTATCGTTGATCATATAGATCTAGAAATACTGACATTATTAAAAGAAAACTCAAGAATACAATGGAAAGAAATTGGTCAAAAAGTACATATGACCGGGCAAGCTGTAGGAAATCGTATTCGAAGATTAGAGGATATGGGGGTCATTGAACAGTACACAATCACGATAAATAGAGCGCAATTAGTACAACCTATAACCGCGTTTATTACTTTTTTTGTTGAAACGACTTATCATAAAACATTTCATGATTTTTTCCGAACAGAAGAGGTAATTTCTGAAGTACACCGCACTAGCGGAGACGGATGCTACTTATTGACTGGACACTTTGGTTCAAATGAAGAGCTGCAGTTGTTTCTTGAACGTCTTTTAAAGTATGGAAATTATCGTGTTAACCTTTCGATAGGAAAGATTAAGTAACTTCATTAAATGTTTCCTGTATTCCCTAGGTGTCTCTTAACAGCATTTTCATATCAGAATCAAAATCCAAACAACCGGACATCCAAAAATAAGACCAAATTTTTATAACCCATATTAATTACTTCTTATTTTCTAGAATCATTATATTTTATTAATGCATTTCCGGATTTTATCCGAGGATGTATTTATTAAAAACCTATTATATATCCACAAAAAAGGACATAGAAGCCACGTAAAGGCATCCGATACTTAAACAAAGGCACCCCTTTACTTAGTTCTCTTTTGGCACGGATTAGTATGCTTTTAGAAATCCCTGTAATTACTTGCACTTGCGTGTAAGAATTTGTTTTCAATAGTTGTAAAGCGTGTGCTACTTGCTTTTTAGTGAATTTCTTTGGCCAACCTTCACGGAAATTAGGATTCTGCTTCGCAATGGCTGATAATGTTCTTAAAATTAATCTGCCAATTGATTTATCTTCTGCAAGTCCCATATTTAGTATGTGAACCTTGAATCTTTTTGAAAGTAATTCTTTGATTAGATTTACTCCATCTTCTGTCGAACTTGCGAAACGCTCTAGCTTTGTAACTACCAATGTATCGCCTTTTTTCAGCAATGGAAGTAACTCTACAAATTGGGGACGACCAGCCTTAGTTCCAGTGGATTTCTCGGAATAGATTTTGTCACAACCTTCACTGTCCAGTGTAGGCAGCTGTAAATCTAAATCTTGTGAAGCTGTACTCACGCGGCAATAAACATATTTCATATGTATTTTTTTTTTGCGGTCCATTTATGACACTTAGTTGCGCCACCGCTTGTAGTCTCGATATTACTGCAGCCACAAATCAGTGTCGATACTTTAAAGTTATGACACATGCAATAGTAAAAAAAGTCTCCCTTTCTAAATGAAAGAGAGGCTTTTCGTAAATCTAACATATTTACATTGTGTTAGGTTCAGAAGTATTTTGAGTACACCTTAATACATCTACTGCTTTAATTCAAGCTTTGGAAGCTGCATGCATCTAAATTGAATTTAATGTATAATGGTAATATATGGTTCATTCTTACTACCCCTCTAAACTTTTTTATTCCAAGTGTTCAGTGATTTAATTGTTAGTATTCTTGAATTTTGCAAAGAAGAATAGTGGATTTTAGGAGGTATAAGACGAATGTGAAAACTACCCTGTACTAATCAGAATTAAATTTTGATTGTAAAGGGGTAGTAAGAATGAAGAGTGCATCTTTCCGTTTTCTTTGGATTGGTCAATCAATGGCCAATTTGGGTGATATTTTTTATATTGTAGGGCTTATTTCAATTTTATATGCTTCGACAGATTCACCATTTACATTGGCGTTGGTACCATTTCTCAGTATGTTTGGTCGTTTTATAAGCGGGATGATTTCCCCGCTACTGTTGAATAGATATCCTCTAAAAAAACTGCTTGTTTACTCGCAAGTAAGTAAGACACTATTGTTGTATTTGCTAGCGCTTATCTTAGTATTTCATATGACGTCCAGCGTGCTCGTACTATTAAGTTTCGTATTTACAATTGCGTTTTTAGATGGATGGGCAGCGCCAGCAAGCCAAGCAATGTTGCCGCGTTTGGTTCCCAAAAATGAACTTGTGAAAGCTAATAGCTTCTTTTCCGTTATTTATGAAACCGTAAATTTAGGTGGATGGGCGATTGGTGGTTTAATTGTTGCATTTTTAAGCGGTCAAACTGTTATTTTAATTACGGTTGTTTTGTATCTGATGGCTACTTTACTCATGACTAAAATTATAGATCCAACCGAATTTCAAAGAAAAATTTCCAAAGGTCGTCAGATTGGTGAGTTAAAAGAAGGTTGGCAAATCGTCTGGAGAAATCCGCTGTATAAGAGTCTTTATGTGATCATCGTATTTGAGGCCGTTGCAAATGTTGTATGGATTGCTTCTATACTTTACGTCTTCGTGACTGAAATTCTTGGTGAGACTGAGGCTTGGTGGGGATATATTAATACCTCATTTTTTATTGGAATGGTCGTTGGTGGGATTATATGCTCACGTTTCACCTTAATATTCGAGAAAAAGCTAAAGTGTGTTTTGATTATTTTTTCCTTTGGAATCAGTATCATGACATTTCTTTTCGGTTTAACGGAGATGGCTTGGTTGTCCCTTATCTTTGCAGGACTCAATGGGGTATTTCAACAACTAAAAGCAATTGCTTCGAACACATTTCTTCAAAAATCAGCCAGCACTGAAGAACTTCCTAAAATCTATGCCGCACAAAGTGCGTTGGTGTCGTTATTATTTGCAGTTTCCTCTTTACTGTTTGGTGCTCTTGCTGAGATAGGGAATGTAAGAATTACATTTATTATTTCAGCAGCATTGTTAGGAATTGCAGCAATTTATACTGTGATTCGCCATCGTCGTTTTGCTATAGAGGAATCAAATTTCCCGTTTGAAAGATAATCAGCACGAAAAGGTAAACTACCCTAGCTACGTAGGCTTAGGGATGGTTTACCTTTTATTTTTATACTTTTATTCATATCTAATGCATTAATCGCCCTTTATATCTTATAATACGATACAATCGTATTATAAGATATAAAGGAGTGGTATTTGTGAATAGTAAAATCACGCTATTAAATCAATATTGGACGGATATATATTTTCATTTACATTATCCCCATAAAGAAAAGATTTCTCATCAAGTGGTTCGTATTCTGCAACTCGTAGATAAACAGGAAGAAACAGGAATCAATGAAATTGCCGCACATATACAAGTTTCCCACAATACGGCTTCGGAACATGCTAAAAGAATGATTGAAAAGGGGTATATAGTAAAGGGGAGAGATCCTCTAGATGAAAGAAAAGTAATTCTTAATCTAACGAACTTAGGTGACGAAGTTTTACATAAAAACACAAGTCTAGATGTAGATAAATTAGAACAAGTGTTGAATCAGTTGGATGAAGATGAAAAAAAATTAGTAGAACAAGCTCTAAAAATCTTAAGTGAGCGAGCTAAACAATGTATTTGATAATGAAAATAATTGCTTCAGCTATCGTTATTGGTATTGTGACGGAGATTTCGAGAAGATTTCCTTCGTATGGAGGGGTAATAGCTGCCCTTCCTTTAGTCAGTTTGCTCAGCATTGTATGGCTGTATGTCCAGGGAGAACAAACAGCGACATTAAGTAAGTTTGCATTAGGAGTACTTTGGGGATTTCCAGCAACCGCATTTTTGTTGATAATCGTTTATGTAGCCTTACAAAGTTCCGTTCATTTATTTATCTCCATCGGTTTAGGAATAAGTGGCTGGATACTCTTTTTATTGGTTCAAGATTTCGTCTTAAAATACATAAAAATTCTTTTCTTAACTTAACTGGGGAGGGGGTAAATAAAGAATCGAAGTTCTTGTGCTTCAGTGAGAATCATCAACATTTACTAATTAACTCTAACTATATATATTGAACCCCTAGCGTTGCTTTAACTAACACTAAAAGTTAAGGATTCTTAATATATTCGGAAACGTAAAGAACCTAAAAGAAAAAGGACTCACGAATAGTCAAGAAAGTCTTTATGTCATGGAGGCTGCTCTTGGAGACGGGGACTTACAAACCAAACTGGGTTTCTTTTCAATTAATGTATATCAATTGTCTTAGAAAAATATTGACGTGGATCAAGCCATTCTTTCGAGTCTGTTTTTGGGTCTTGTCGATCAATTGAATGCAAGTTATTAAATGGCAAAGACAAAGATGACTTTGAAAGTTATCGTAAGCCGAGGAAAAGAAATGTAACTAATCACGAATCGATTTGATCTTTCATAGGACGATATTAACAAGATCTATCGTTCACGTTGGGCAATTGAACTGTTTTTCAAGTGGATTAAGTATGCCGTAAAAATAAGAGTTATCTTGCACTCATTAGATTAATAATTTCATTAATAATTAATTTTTCTTTTTTAAAATAAATATTTCTCTAATAAATGCCCCGATTGCTCCAGATACAAAGATTGTAGAAAGTAAGTTCACGACTCTTACAAATGTATGGGGCGTATAAATAACTTGAACGCTTTGAATAATTACAATTAAGCCGAAAATAATGGATACCACTACTATGAATTTTGACGTAGCTTCCCTTCGATTATTTATTATAATCACCCTCTCATATTCCAATTATATACCAGATAACTTTATATGACGTTTCTTGTTATTCGGCCAGTTAATTTAACAAAGAATTGGATTAGCTACATGAAATCCAACCCGATTTGATAACTGAAAGGGTTTGTATACGCTATTTTATGAAATAATTTAGCTTTAATACTCAATAAAAAATGCCATGAAAGGCAGCCAATACTTAACAAAAGCACCCGTTAGTTTAATAAGACAACTTAGTTAGATATTCCAAAAAAAGGATTTTAATTAATGTGTGTCGAATATTCACACTAATACTAAAAAAAGGTGGGATAAAATGATGAATCAGGTTTGTGTTATAAGCGTTTACGTGCCAAATTTAAACAAAGCAATTGACTTTTATACTAATACTTTAGGTTTTGAATTAGACGAGCAGTATGGTCCCAATATTGCATCACTTGTACACGGAGAGATACCAATTATTTTAGAGGAGAACGATAATGCAAACTATAATCAAGATAATAAAATTACTGGAGTTGTATTAGGATTACGAACTGAAGATATTTATGAAACGGTAAAATTCTTAAAAGAGAAAGAAGTGAATTTTATTGTAGATGAACCAACTAATTGTCCTCCTGGAAAATATATTAGTTTCAAAGACCCCTTCGGAAACGTTTTAGAATACCTCCAATTTGAAAATATGTAACAAGCATGATGAGTTCCACATAATTGTTGAACTTTTTTTATCTTCTTATAGAACTATCCCCGTTAATTGAACGAGAAACTCGAATAGTTCCATCCGAAAACCATCGATTTGATTGCTGAATAGGCTTGTATACGTGATACACCCATGGTGAACATAACGTCTGTTCAGGACAGTTGATCATGTTTCGCGACCTCTTAAAAACTCTTAGTTCATCTCCTATGGTTCTTCATTTTCGTTGTACATGAAATTATATATCGTTGAGTTTACGGGGTTTCTGGTGAAGGTCAGGCCTATCTAAACGAATAAATATGCAGGTTTATCTAAACTCCTGCAACGGTTGGAGGTCATTCTCGAAAAGAACAGTCCTGGCACATTATTCAAAAGGCCACCCCAAAAACCCCCTTCGCTTTGCTCCAGTTAGACATTTACTGTTGACCCTACCAGATAATCTTCCTTTTAAAATAAAAAAACAACAAAAACACTCCATCATTCTTGAAATTCACTTTTTAACTTTTCTTTAATATGTTCTATTTGTTTAACTTCATATTGGTATTTCTTAAGATTTAATTCATTAACTAGTAATTTGAAAAATGACTCTGACCTTGATAATAGCAGACCCAATAATAATTATTCTGACGCTTTTAATAAAGCCTTCATTGCTAATTTTAGAAATGACCATACAAGTTACAGTGTAATGCCATATAGAAAGTGACTCTTAATTTAAATAGAAAAGGAAATGCTATAAAAATGGATTCAGGAGCTAAAATACCATCTTTGGCTGCTTCTTGCTAGATCGAGAAGTGGTGATTCACTCGTTCTCAGGGGCTTTAGAACTTAGTGTACCTGTATGGGTGGAGAGCGACGGACGAAAGTTCACCATACGATTATCGGAAAAACTGCGAAGTGATGCGACAAAGTCGCATCACTAAAGTAAGTGGTATTTTATTGGTTAATTTTGATTGATCAACACACGTGCTAATTCATGAATCTATCGCGAATTATAAAAAGGCAAAAGGTTCTAACATGATTGTGGAAATGGTGGAAATCGATATCCTTAAACTATTTAATTACTCGACCACAAGGATACGGGGTGAAGTTTTGGCGATAATTCTTGAAGAAAGCCAGGAACCAAAACCTGCTGAAACGATACTTATACTCGCCATTAGTAGGATGCCAACCCAATTGAAAATCAGTGGTAGTTCAACAATTCCATAACTAGATAGGGCTGATTCCATAAAAATTGGTAATATTGAGACACCAACAACTATTCCGAGTAATGCGCCGATTGTAGATAGAACGACAACACCGGAAGTAACGGATCGTCTTATTTTAGTTGAAGTCATTCCGACAGACTTATAAATTCCGTACGTTTTACTTTCTTTTCGGATGCTCATACGGCAAGTGCTGTATATAATGATGAATGTAACCAGCACAAACATCAGTCCCATGATGCTCATTGGCACTATTAAAATAGCTACTACCTCATTAAATACTGAATCTGCTAAAGTCTCCGCCGCTAAAGAATTAACAGAATTTTTAAACATTGAATTTAATTCATCTGCAATGTCGCCCGCATCCGCCGGGTTTTTAAGGATAATATACCCAAGAGCTGTAGCAGTGTAGTCGGGATTATTTATCTTTAACACATCGGCTGTAATTCTTGCTGATTGAGACAAATCCAAGAGTGCTTGGTAGATTCCCGTAATGGTAAGCGTATACTTATTTCCTCCTATATACACTTCCGTCACGTCTCCTATGTCTTTGTTGAGATACTTTGCAACGCCGACACCCAATGCAATTTCATTTTTGTTTGTGGGGTTACGACCTTTTATCGTAACAATTCCAAGTTCATCATAGTTCCCATCGAGGACAGCTAGTGCAATACTCTTTGATCCAATCATTTGACCTTCTGCTGGAAATGTTGCATTTAACTCATCCCCAGCCCAACCGACTGCTTCAACTCGTTCATCTGACAATACTTCTTTTTCAAATTCAGCTTTAGAAAAAGTCGTCTGATTAAATACAACCACCGCTATGTCAGCAGAGTCATATCCCCATAATGGCAATGTTTTTTCAATAAAAAAAACACTGTTCAGTAAGACAAACCCGAAAACAAGCACAGCCGATGTAACAGTGGTTAACAACATCATTAAAAGTGAGCCCTTCCTATTTTTCAATAAGTTTCTCAGCCCGATGACAAAAGGTACCGGATAGGACGCAAATCCGAATTTATTTACCCCTGATGAACTTAACCGCCGTGTCATTTTACTGTTTTCTACTTCAGACATTCCATATCGAATCGCTTGTGCAGGTTGTATCGACCGAGTTTTGTTGGAATATATCAATGAACAAAGGAAAATAAGGAGAAAAACAAACAATCCAACAGCAATTGAAACCATCCCACTCTGTATACTTGAGATTGTGTTCTCCATTTCTAAGTTAGAAAGTGAACTTTCTACGATAAGTTTTGATGAAAAGTGACTGAGTATTACCCCGGGGATAATGGAAATTATAGCAAGGAAAGAATATTGACTGACATATGTCAAGATTATTTTATTTGCCGATAAACCTAAAGATTTTAAAACCCCGATTGTTTTATAGTTCGACAAAATAGCGTCAGAAATCGTAAATCCAATCGTTATAATGGCGATAGACATCATAACGACTCCCAGAAAAATCATTACAAATGCGATAATTTTGTTCATAATTAGATAGAGCGAAGAAACGGACTCTAACTCGGCTTTCGATTCAAGAAAAGGCGTACCCATAAAATCCTCAAAACGATCCCAATAGTGTGCGCTTTGACTATAATTATCATTATCATATCTAAGCCCCATCATGTACTTATCATTTACTTGCATAGAACTTAGCTTCTCTTGATAATCTTTAGTATTCATCCAAACACGTACACCATTTGAAAAAGGTGTACCATAAGGAACATCAATCACAATGGCTGAAATTTCTAACTCGAACTTTTCTACACCAGTTGTAAATCCAATAGATTCCCCTATTTCCATCCCGTGGTTATATGCTGTCGCAGTGGATATCCATATTTTGCCTATTTCGGGATTTGAACGCACATCTCCTTTTACAAATGTAAGTTCATCAACCCCTAAAGGTAGCTCAGGCGTATTCATCATATATAAATATAAGTTTGAAATTTCTTTCCCTTCATACATGATCGTCGTTAAGTTCTTAAAAGGTAATAATTTCGACGCCTTAACCCCATCCTGCTTACTCCACCATTCTTTTGCCAACTGAGGGTCGTGAAAACCATTATTAAACGTCAAAATCTGGTGTGAACCATTCGTTTTTTCGTGAGTAGCCTCAAATAAATTGTCTGTATTCAAAATAACATTAACCGACGTTGCAAGTAGTAATGTGGAAAGCAAAATAAGCAAGGCAGTTAATCCGTTTTGAATCTTTTTTTCCCTTAAGTTAGCAATACAAAGTGTCCAAATAGCATTCATAGTGCTTACTCCTTTCCAGAAACGTATGAAAAGATTACGTTTTCTCTGCCTTGGATTGTAGTAGCATCATATTTTTCGAATTCTAGCACTCCACCAATTTTCCCATCCCGAATATAGATAAGACGATCCGCTCTACAAGCGGCCTTTATGTCGTGGGTCACCATCACGATGGATTGTCGTTTACGGTTCATTTCCGTTAAGATATCCAATACGGCAACACCTTGATCATAATTTAAACTACCTGTCGGTTCATCTGCAAATAGGATATCTGGAGAATTAATAAGTGCTCTGGCAATGGCTGCTCTCTGTTGCTGGCCACCTGAAGTTTGGGAGGGTAACCGATTTTGCTGTTCTTCAATATTCATCGCGTTCATCAGCGAAAGGGCCTTTTTCTTGACTTCTTTTTTAGGATTTCCAGCTATATAACTAGGCAAAGAAATATTTTCAACTAATGTAAGATCAGGCACTAAATTTATGCTTTGATAAATATAGCCGATTTTTTTGGCCCTGAAATCCGCCAGTTCCCTTTCGTTGTATGCATCTATTCGCTGATCTTGAAAATACACTTCACCCGCCGTTATGCTATCAAGTCCACTCAGAAGATAAAGAAGCGTAGACTTTCCTGAACCTGAATTCCCCATAATTACGGTGAAATCTCCTTCGTAAATGGCTAAGTCGATGTTTCGAATGGCATGAAATTGTTCGCTACCCGTTGAATAAGTTTTGCAGAGGTTTGTTGCATGGATAATAGCTCTCTTTGACAAAATTGCACACTCCTTTTTTGTTCTTACTTTCAGTGTAGCGTGCAATTATTTAACAATACTTATCAAGTTATTAATGAATTATTACAAAGCGAAATTAACACAACGGAATCGTAAAAATAAAAACAGTGCCTTCACCTTTTTTGCTCTTAAAAGAAATTGACCCATTATGAGCTTCAATAATATGTTTGCAAATTGAAAGCCCCAAACCATTGCCTTCATTTTTAGCGTTAACTTGCCCTTTAAAATAACGGCCGAATATAAAAGGCATGTCCTGTGGGAGAATCCCCACGCCTGTATCCGCTATTGTAATTTTTAACTGCTCTAACTCTTGCACAATTTGAATGCGAATAGAATCTCCAGGGGACGTATGTTTTAACGCATTTGTTATGAGGTTCGAAATAACTTGCTCCAATCTATTTGCATCGGCAGCTATAAGTACATCCGGAATTTCCGTCGGCTCTATGAATACCACGCCCGTTGTGCGAACGTAATGACCTATTGGTTTTATCATATCTAAAAGCATGCTTTTACTGTACTGCTCAATAGGATTTACTGATATCTGTCCTAATTCTTGAAGGGCATGCAGTAATAAATCTTCCAAAAGTCTCGTCATTTTATCCGTATTTGAACGCATCACTTCAATATAGTCCATAACGGATTCCATGTCTGGACAGACTCCATCTCTTATAGCATCGAGGTATGCTTTCACCGTCGTCAGCGGCGTTTTTATTTCGTGAGAAATCGTTGTAATCAGTTCTTTTTGGGCTTTCTCCTGTGCATCTCTTCGCTTGCTAAGATTCATAATTTCCATCCGCATTTGATCGAATACTGCATACACTTCACCCATCTCGTCTGTCCTACCATACTCCGCTTTTTGCTCATAATCGCCTTTTAAAATTGCTTCTGAATAGTAGGATAATTTTTTGATAGGTTGGATTATATTTTTCTTCATTTTTTGCCTAAGAATATAGAGTAAGCTGCAGAAAAGAATTGAAAAGAGTATTATCAAATAGATTGGGATTAGAGGAATTACCTTGGTATTTCCCATACCTACTGCGCTTTTCGGCAATAAGAAAATCGCATTGCCAATTTGGATTTGTGTTTGATCATCAACTACCGGAAAAGTAATCTTGAAAAATTTTTTTTCGGTTTTAGCAGTATACAAATCATAGTGGAGCGACTTTTTCACATCGACTTTTTGAATCGACTTATCAGCCGAAGAGTTAAATAATACGTTGCCATCCAATTGGATTAAGAGTAAATTCAAATCGTTTTTTGCACATATTTCCTGAAGAGCAGTAACGTCGATGTCATCATGATATTGCTCAAGATATGCCAGGCTATCACTTACAAGTATGCGGGCTTGATTTATCACATAAGCGGGATTAGCTTCATTGTCGTTTAAGAACTGATCGGCAAATAAGTATAGAATACATGCCAAAAATGCCAACAGACAGATTAAAGCTGCTGCAACCCATTTTTTCGTCCACTCGTTTAAAGTCATCGTGTTCTCCAATCCGGAGCTTAATCTAAGCTTAGTTTATAGCCAACGCCCCAAACCGTTTTAATATACGTCGGGTTTGAAGGATCAATCTCAAATTTCTCTCGTATTCTACGAATATAAACAGTGATTGTATTTTCATCTCCGTACGCGGCGTGCCCCCAAACGGCATCCAACAACTGACTTTTCGAAAAAACTTGATTCTTATTTTGGGATAAAAAGTAGAGAAGCTCGAATTCTTTGGAAGATAGTGCAATCTCATTGCCGCCTACTGTTAAACGGTAGGCTTTTTTATCAATGACGACATTTCCGAAGTGCAGAACATCATCATTCCTTTGTGTACTAGCAGTTCCTTCATAGCGACGTAAATGGGCATTTATTCTGGCGGCTAACTCACTTAATGAAAATGGTTTCGTCATATAATCATCTGCACCAAAACCAAGTCCAAGAACCTTATCCGTATCACTTGTCCTAGCGCTTAAAATAAGAATGGGTGTATTAAATTTTTCTCTGATTTTACGACAAAGTTCAATCCCATCAGTGTCGGGAAGCATTAGATCCAGAATGATAAAATCCGGAACCAAGGTCTCAATAAATCTCATACCATCTTTCCCGTTTTCAGCGATAAAAACTTCATAGCTGTATCTGTTGAGATAATCTCTTACAATACGCGATATATCTTTTTCATCTTCAATAATAAGTATTTTCTTTCGTTTATTCACTAGTTCATCTCCAATGAAAGTAAATTTTTCGTAATGTATGTATGATTGCAACTATTATTATGTTTATAGTTATGGGGAATCTGAAGTGTTTCCATTATTATGTAATTAACTTTTAATATATGATAAGTTGCTAATGAAAGTACAGTTATATTAATTTGATTATTTAGATTGCATAAGGCGGACGCGTGAATCATGAATAATTAGGTATTCAAGAATGCCAAAAAGGAATGCCTCTTCATGTAAATTGTAAGTGTGAGCAAACAATTTACATGAAGAGGCATTCCTAATCAAACAGTATTTAGTGAGGACTCAATAAAAATAAGCACCAGACTGCATGATTTTGTTCGTCGGCTGAGGCTCGGATACTTGTCGCTTTTATAATCGGTGGGACATTGTTTTGTGATTTGTAGAGTTGGTTGATTTCTCGTCAAGGGAACATAGAGGGACCAAAAGGTTTGATAGTGTTTAATTTCGTCATTTCGGATTTTGAGGATTCTTATTGTGTTTTAGCATTTGGAGCTTGATAGGCTAATATTTCATAACAATCAATGGTGTGGTACTCATCATTGATGATTTCTATGTTTGGAGCAGCGTGCATGGAATTAAAATTCACTATGTCTTACACAGGCACTTTTTTAACCTGAATTTAGGACATTACTTTGCGAGCTTGTTGAACGGATCGGATATTTTCATATCTATTTAGTAAGGTGTCGAGCTCTTGACTGCATGCGATGACAATTGGGTGACTTAGACCGAAATGTGTTGCGTTCATATACATATCTTCTCTTTTTGAATTTATCTTTACGGACAGTATGTGTTTTACAGGCACTTTTTTTATCATCCTTTTTCCTCCAATTAACCTTTTGGTATTAGTATTTTTAATGTGTTTTACAGTCAATAATTCACAAAAATTATAACCATTTTTCGTTCTGGAAAGGTCAAATGTGGAATTGGTGAACTGGATGTGGTGTGACTATATTTGAATGAACTACTATATGGTTGTGACTTTCAGGTCGTTTATAAGTAGGGGAGAACCTTTTGAACTTACATTATATCTATGTCATTCCCATAATTCTGGAATAGTAAACCTGTTTGTGATTATTTATAAATTATCCATGTCTTTATGGATAATTTTCGCTCCTATGATTCGTGATATAATAGGGGCATTATGTATAAAAGAAAGAGGCACGGTTATGGCGCAACAATGGAATATGAAAACATTCATGAAAGGCGCATCCGTTCTTACGATTTCTGCAATTATTGTGAAATTGCTCGGTGCGGTTTATCGAGTTCCGTTTCAAAATCTGGTCGGTGACAAGGGGTTTTACATTTATCAACAAGTCTATCCGTTCATCGGTATTTTTATCGTCTGGACGTCGTACGGTTTTGCGGTAGCGGTGTCGAAGCTTCTTGCGAGTAGCACAAGTCGCGGTGAGGCAAAGGCGATGATGCGTATTGCATTTACATATCTGCTACTATTATCGTTAACCTTTTTTATTATTTTAACCGTATTTGCCCCGTTTTTTGCCCGTTCGATGGGTGATTCTGGGCTCGTACCACTGCTGCGTGCGGGTGCCTATATTGTGTTAGTCATGCCGGCGTTAGCCGTTTTGAAAGGTTCATTCCAATCGGAAGGGCGGATGATGCCGGTTGCCGTATCTGGTGTAGGTGAGCAGGCATTCCGTGTGATGGTTATTCTGATTGGAACCTGGATTGCTATGCGGGCGGGCGCTTCGCTCTATACGGCGGGGGAGGTGGCCATGTGGGGTGCGGTTGTTGGAGAAAGTGCAGGGGTTATCATTCTTGCCCTCTATTACCGCAATAAATTCCAAGGCCCCTTAGAGAAAGTAGATACATGGCAAGTTGTGAAAGAATTGACAATCGTAAGTCTTAGTGTCAGTGCAAGCTCACTCATCCTGTTGTTGTTTCAGCTCGTCGATTCCTTTACGGTATACAATATCCTTCTAGCTAACGGTTTCGCTCAGGATACGGCCATGGTAATGAAGGGTGTCTACGACCGCGGACAGCCGCTTGTGCAAATGGGGATTCTAATTGCCTCGACATTAGCGCTTGCTATCGTTCCGCTTATCGCTCATCACTCGTCAAAAAAGTCGAAGCGGGGAGCGTTGCCATTCATCCGACTGACATTCCGCACAGCGTTTCTATTTGGGTGGGCAGCTGCGGTTGGGCTAGCGCTTGTTATGCCATATGTGAATGAAATGCTGTTCGAAACACGTGACAGTTCTGTCACGCTTATTATTTTCTCGCTACAAGTTTTTTGGTTGTCGCTGATTTTACCGCTGACAGCCATTCTGCAAGGTGCAGGAAGAGTGAAGGTCCCGACGCTCCTGCTTATCGGTGGGTTGGTTATAAAAATCTTTGCCAATCAACTCCTGGTTCCTTTGTGGGACGTCACTGGAGCTGCAATTGCAGGTAATATCGGTTTAGCGGCAATTACATTTGGACTGCTGTTGTACTTTAAAAAGGTTTGGCCAACCCGTCTTGCACCAGCCCGTTTTTACGGATGGGTAATAGGGGCGACAACCCTCATGATAGCGGTTGTTTACCCGTGGATGATTGTGGCAGACGGGTCTTTATTTGACGAGTTACCTGGGCGAATAGAGGCGACACTTATCGCATTAACATCCGTTTTGGCTGGGGCTATTGTTTTCCTTTTCGTCATTATGAAAACACGTATAATGGCAGAGAAGGAATGGTTTCTTCTTCCATTCGGTAAACGTTTAGCTACATTGCAATTACGACTTAATAAAAGAAAAGGTGAATGACATGCATCAGTTAACAATTATCGGTCTTGGCGCAGGTGACCTTGACCAGTTAGCACTCGGAACATACCGGAAATTAAAAGTGGCAAACTGTATCGTGGCGCGTACGGACCAGCACCCTGCTGTAGCCGAGTTAAGGTCGGAAGGTATTGTTCTGACAAGCTTCGATGAAATTTATGAAAAACACGACTCGTTCGAGAATGTATATGATGAAATTGTAGAACGACTGCTCATAATGTGTGCAGAACAACCGGTAACCTATGTTGTCCCAGGGCATCCGCTCGTTGCAGAACGGACGGTACAATTATTAGTTGGGAAAGAACGTGAAGGTTTAATCCAAATGGAAATCGCAGGTGGAAATAGTTTTCTCGATCCAATTTTTGCAGCGCTGCGTATCGATCCGATTGAAGGATTCCAGTTGCTAGATGGGACGGATATGAAACGAGATGATGCCCATATGACGCAGCATATTCTGATTGGACAAGTGTACGATGCGTTCGTGGCGTCCGAAGTGAAACTATCACTAATGGAAAAATACGCCTACGATCATCCGGTGACGGTTGTAACGGCGGCGGGCTCTACCGGTGAGCAATTGATTACAGTTCCACTATTTGAACTAGACCGTGTCACTGAAATAAATAATTTGACTACCGTTTATGTACCGCCTGTTGTCGAAAGAGAAGCGCGGCTGAAAGATTGGTCGACGTTCAGGGAAATCATCGCTGCGCTGCGCGCTCCGGACGGTTGCCCGTGGGATCGTGAACAGACGAATGCATCGCTGAAACGGTATTTGATTGAAGAAACACATGAGTTACTAGAGGCGATTGATAAAGAAGATGACGAAGCTATCATCGAAGAACTTGGTGATGTGCTGCTGCAAGTATTCCTTCATACTCAAATTGGCGAAGACGACGGCTATTTTGCGATGGAAGATGTACTTCAGGTGGTTGGTTCTAAAATGATCCGTCGTCATCCACATGTTTTTGGAGATAGAAATGTGGAAAATTCCGAAGAAGTCCTACAAAATTGGCAGGAAATCAAGCGGGAAGAAAAGCCACAAGTTGAATCGTTATTAGAAGGGCAAGAGCGTCCTTCCTCGTCACTTTTAACGTCACTTAATTATCAAAAAGAGGCGGCAAAGGTTGGTTTTGATTGGCCGACGATTGAAGGTGCTTTTGAAAAGTTTGATGAAGAGTGGATGGAATTCCGCAAAGAACTAGAGAGTGGAACGAAATACAGCCAAATGGACGAACTGGGTGACGTCTTGTTCACAATCGTCAATATTTCGCGCTTCCTTAAACTATCCCCGGAAGAAGCTATTGTGCACGCGAATCAAAAGTTTCACCGACGATTCTCTTTCGTCGAAAAGAGTGTAAAAGATGGACAGGGCAATTTTACTGCCTATACACTTGATGAGTTGGAAGGGTTTTGGAAGAAAGCGAAAGAAGGGGAAGATAATTATGAGACTCGATAAATTTTTGAAAGTATCCCGCCTAATTAAAAGACGGACACTTGCAAAACAAGTAGCTGATCAAGGACGTATAACGATCAATGGAAAGATTGCAAAAGCGTCATCGGTTGTAAAAGAAAGCGATGAATTGGCTATCCGTTTCGGTCAGAAAATTGTAACGGTAAAAATCAACGTGCTGAAAGATACGACTAAAAAAGACGATGCAGCCTCAATGTACACAATTTTGAAAGAAGAGAAGCTTGAAAAAGTGGAACCGGAATTCGTGGATGACGAAGACTGAAAAACATGACAGGGAATATTCCTGTCATGTTTTTTTATACCTAGGCATAAGCTAACAGTGAACGTACAAGCCAAAGGGGGAAGCATATAATGCAATTTCAAACTGACAGTCCTACGTACGCAATTCCATCAGGAGACCACGTCGTTACTATGCGCAATAGAAAACGGATGGACTTGACGTCGGTAAAATCAATTGACCGTTTCGATCAGGAAGAATTTCTCGTTAGGACATCACAAGGATTGTTACAAATCCGTGGAGAGGAACTACGTATCGTCCATCTAGATGTCGATAAAGGACTTCTAACATTGGAGGGAACGGTCAGTACGATTCAATATGATGAAGAAGAATCAGGCTCAAAAGGTTTTCTCCATAAATTGTTTGGATGAGTCTATCCGTTCAATTTCTTAGCCTACTCGCTATGATTGGGACAGGCATTGTTGCTGGGGCATTCATGGATATGATCGGAACAAGCACGGCGCACGCTGGGAAGAAATCGATTATTCGCAAGCGTGCAGTCTGGCTTGAAGTTATTGGTTGGGTACTTATCGGATGCGGAACATTCTATATCCTTTATCTTGTCAGGGATGGTGCCTGGAGGATATATGATCCATTTGCACAAATCAGTGGAATGTTGCTATATGTAACTATTTTTTATAAGCCATTTCGACTTTTAGGGAGAGTCTTGTTAGTTCTGTTTATAAAGCCGCTCTGGTTTTTTGTTCGTCTGATCGTATTGATTGTCCGTAAAATCATTCTTTTTATCGCGAGAATCATTGTAGTCCTTTGCACACCATTTGTTAAATTATACCGTATCATTTCCAGAAAACTCTTTAAAAGAAGGGTGAAATGATATATAATTTGTGGACTAACAAATTGTATTGTGTGTAGAGAGGGAGTGCGGAACGTGGAACAGAAGCAGCAGAGGAAATCGTCCGATAGGGTCGCATCGATTCAAACTGAATATGTCCGCTCACTTCAAAAGAAAGAGACTAGGAAGAATGCGCGGAAAGTCCGTTTGTATCGAAGATTAGCTGTGTTTACTATTGCCGCAGCCATTATTCTTGGTGGCCTGACGAATATGTTCGTCAACCAGAAACAGGCGTTAGCTAAGAAAGAACTGCAAAAAGTAGAAGTTCTTGCCCAGCTTGAAGGGGTGCAGGAAGAACAAGAAATGCTAAAAAGACAAATCGTGAAATTGAATGATGACGAGTATATTGCAAAACTTGCACGCAAAGAATACTTCCTGTCTGAAAAGAGTGAAATTATTTTCTCAATACCCGAAAATAAGAAAAAAACAGATGAACAAGACGACGGAAAAGAGTAGTCTTATTGACACTCTTTTTTTATTGGCTATAATGGAAGTAAGGATCCTGCAATTTGCAGGGCTCATTAATACGGTTGCAAGGCTCCCAGCGTGGGGCCCGCTTAAATTTTAAGGAGGAGCATTTTTTTTATGTCAATTGAAGTAGGCAGCAAGCTAGAGGGTAAAGTAACAGGAATCACAAACTTCGGGGCGTTTGTCGAGCTACCGAGTGGCTCAACAGGCCTGGTCCATATTAGTGAAGTGGCGGACAATTATGTCAAAGACATCAATGATCATTTTAAAGTTGGTGACATGGTTGAAGTGAAAGTGATGAACGTCGGTGCAGATGGTAAAATTGGGTTATCAATTAGAAAAGCGAAACCTGAATCTGAACAGCGTCCAGAACGTCCTCAGCGCCCGCAACGTCCGCGTCAAGGTGGTCGTCCCGCTATGGAACGCCCTGAGAACTTTGAACAGAAGATGGCGAAGTTCATGAAAGACAGCGAAGAGCGTCTCTCTACTTTGAAGAGAGCGACAGAATCGAAACGCGGTGGCCGTGGCGCAAGCAGAGGGTAACTTGCTAGCTGTTTCAATTCATGAAAAAATGTAAGAATAGTATAAAGAAAAGCAGCGGACATAGGGTCATTACCCTTGTTCGCTGCTTTTTGATTGTGTTCGGGGAGGTGAACTGTAATGACTTTGGCACAAACTGTCATGGTAACTGGTGAAACTATCATGGCATTTGCACAAACTGTCATGACATCTGCAAGAACTATCACGACAAATTGCATAAACCGCCACACGTCACCAAACAATCGTCCGTTTTTCATTTTAAAAAAACACTCCCTACGTCGTAGGGAGTGTTTTTTTTATAACTTATTGTCCAACTATTGGACGGTTGTACCTGTATTTCATTAATGGCGGCAGAGGGGATCGAACCCCCGACCTCACGGGTATGAACCGTACGCTCTAGCCAGCTGAGCTACGCCGCCTGCATATGTCCTGGAAGCATTTATGTCTGCTAATTAGAAGAACAATATTTATAATACAAGTGAATCGATGAAGTGTCAACCCTCTTAGGAAAAAAGAAAAAACAGTTCGGAATGAGTCGAAACATTTCGTTGACTCTTTGTCAGAAACAGACAATTTCTTTCCGTCTACCTATGTATACTCAAAGCATAGTAGACATAGGAGGAATGAGAAATGAAACTAATTGATCATTTAGTGCGTCCGGTAGGCCATCCGATTGGTATGTATATCGAGATAATTGGAAAACGGAAAATGCATATTTTAGTTGCGACCTTATTCTTATTTGGATCTTTTTTCTTGTCGCAAGCTGTATTGTTCGATGCAGCGGTTCCTTTTTTCTTGCCTGTTTGGGCACTTGCGCGGGCCCGCTTCAAAAAACACCTCATATGGGTGTTCATTGGCGGGATGTTCGGGAGTGCATTTCTTGGCCTTGGACAGGCTGTTATCCATCTATTGATGCTTGCTCTATTCAATGCGGTTATTAAATATCCGCTGATGCGAAAATCGGTACCGCTCACGGTAGCGGGATGTATTATCGTTGTTCAAGTGTTGTGGCAGTTCATTATGCATCTCGGACAACCACCAGTAAATGTTCAATTATATATAGGTTTTGAAGCGGTCCTTGCTTTGATCATGACTTTTTTCCTCTTTGTCGCATTTCCTGCCGCAGATCGGATCTTTTTCGGTAAATGGACACCCGAACGGCTTGGCGCGGCTTGCCTTGTCGGCGCACTAGCTACTACTGGTATGAGTGGAATAATGTTAGGTCCCGTTTCGGTTTCAGGAACACTTATTCATCTGACAATCCTGCTTGCGGCACTTGTAGGGGGTCTTCCATTTGCGACAACAATCGCGATGATCATTGCTGCGATTGTGGGGTTGGCAGAATTGTCGTTCACTGGAATGATGGCTGTGTATGGTATGACAGGCTTTTTTGCAGGCACACTCCGCCGGTTTGGGAAAATCGGCATCGCGTTAGGTGGGGTCTCTGTATCTGTATTTTTCCTTATGTATGATTTGACCTTGCCGCTTGATAAATCGCACTTTATAACAATTGCTACTGCAACTCTTGTTTTTTTGATAATCCCTTCGAAAAGATTAGAGCCGATTCGACGAGTATTTTATCCTGAGAATACGGAAACCTCTGAAAAACGACAAAAGTGGCTGGCAGACAGGCTTGATGAGCAGTTATCTGATTTCAAACAGTTTTCAGAATTTATGTCTACGCTTGTCGGTGATCGGTTTCCCACCCGCGATAATCCAGATGTATTGCCTCAGCAGGATATACCAAAGATTTGCCAGTCTTGTTTCCGTCATTCCAAGTGTTGGGAAGGCGCAGATAATGATATGGGGGGGCTTCTTAGTGAATGGGAAGCAACCTATTCTATGACGAAAAAAGCTAAGCGTCACAGGGTTGAGGAAAAGATTAAATATAAGTGCATTCGATTCAATGGGTTGGTGACAGAACTGGAAGAACAAGCTGCCAATCGCTTATTGACAGGACAACTTCAGCATGGGCGAAAAATGCTTGCTCTTCAATTGCGGGATATGAGCACTCATCTGGATAAAATTATGAATGAAGTAAAAGAGGATTTGACTGTCTATAAGCCAGCTGAGGAAGAGCTCGCGAAACGTCTTCAAGAGAAAAATATTGAATACTTCCAGATTGACGTTTTGTCGGGAGAGAGGGGAGCGCGTCGCATTATCTGTTGTATTCCTGAGAAAAGATCTGATTTTGAAACGGACACGACAGTAGCAGAAAGATTTATCCTACCAATTCTAGAAGAAATGTACGATGAACCGTTCCGGGTCGCCAAATCAGCCGTTTTGCAAGACCCTTTTCCACATATTCAATTAACGTTTGGCTCGGCGGTTCGCTTTTCACTTGATTACGGTATTGTCACAACGGCAGGCGGTGAAACATTCCATGCAGGAGATGCATATGAAGTTTTTCCAATCCATGAAGGACTAACGGCGGTCTTGTTGTCGGATGGAATGGGCCAGGATTTAAATGCATATCGTGAGAGTCGAAAGGTAATTCGTTTAATGCGGGAATGTTTGGATCGAAAAATGGATCCTGAAACAGCTATGCATACGCTGCACTATATGATGTCTTTGAACGGGCTAGATGATATGTACGCCACACTTGACCTGGCTCTCGTTGATTTGCAGGACGGACGTATTTGGTCTTGGAAAGCTGGGTCGATGAGTACGTATATTAAACGCGGTGACGATTTTTTAAGATTGGATAGCAAATCTGTTCCTGTCGGTTTTCTACCGTCCTTTTCTGTAGAGGCAAAAAATGAAGAGTTAAAGTCAGGAGACATTATACTCATGGTAACTGACGGGATTTTCAATGGCGATATTACATTGGAGAAACAAGAAAAATCGTTGTACAGTACACTTGAAAAGTACGGGGGGTTAGAGTGCGACAAAATTGCGGATCGTATTATGCATGAAATGGAACGAAAGTTTGGTTTGATAGGAGACGATCGCACCGTGTTGGTTATGAAAATCGACCATGTACTGCCGAAGTGGTCGAGTTTTACACCATATTCACAAACTATTTCCCGGGAAAAGGCTATCGGATGAGTGCATAAGTGAATGGAACCCCTCCTCTAGGTATTCTATGGTAAAATTTGAACAACAGTAGAATTGAAGAGAGGAGGGAGCCGGGCAGTGGATAAATTTAAGCAGACGATATTTCAATTCATCAAGGAATGGTCACTCATTGCTTCAGGAAACCGTGTTTTAATCGCCTGTTCCGGTGGGGTGGATTCGGTGGCACTTTTACATTTTATGGCCACGAATCGAGATAGAATGGGAATCGAAGTTGCCGCAATTCACGTCGATCATATGTTGCGTGGAAAAGAGTCTGCAGCAGACGGTACATTTGTAGCTGGGTTATGTAAAGTACATGGAATTCCGTTTTTCGGTGGAAGTGTTCAAGTTCCAGATATTATCGAAAAACAAGGCGGCAATGTGCAAGCTGTTTGTCGGGAAGGACGATATGCATTTTTCGAGAATATCATGAAAACACACGGTTATGATGTCTTGGCAACGGCGCATCATGCAGAAGATCAGTTGGAAACGGTCTTGATGCAAGTAACGAAAGGTAGTCGACCTTCAGGTATGCCAGTGAAGCGAGAAGTTGAAGGCGGGATTCTTATTCGACCTTTCCTTCCGGCTATGAAAGCAGACCTCTTTTCATATGTTGAAGAAAACCAATTAAATTATCGTGAAGACCCAAGCAATGAAAGTGATACCTATCTGCGCAATCGTTATCGTCACAAAATTATCCCGTTTATCCTTGATGAAAACCCGGGAGCTGCTGAAAACGCAGTGAAAATGTCTGGGTATTTACAGGAAGATGAAGAATTGCTTGAAATGTTGGCACAGGAACGTTTTAATAATATTACCAAATTTACAGAAGCGGGCCTGCCTGTCGTTGACGGAAATGCTTTTTCCGCTATGCACCAAACTTTACAAAGACGGATGATTACAATATTATTGAGGTATCTTTACAATGGGGAAATTATGCCCGTAAAATATAATTCTGCGCTTATAAGTCAACTATTGCATCATCTATCTTCGCAAAACGGGAATGTATCTATTCACCTTCCACGCGGTTACCGATTCATTCGGGAATATGGCGTGCTGACGTTCGTTCGTGATACACCAACTGTAGAATTGGATATGCAAAAAATGTTGCCTAAAGGCGTTTGGACCCGCTGGGGAAAAGATTTTCAGCTTTATTGGAATGAAGTGAGTAATTTTGATACAGAGTTATTCATGGACACAGATGACATCATGTATTTTGACTTGCCTCACTCTAAACTTCCTCTGTCCATCAGGAGAAGAGAGGATGGGGATCGAATCTTGTTACCGGGTATGACACATCCGAAACGTTTATCTAGGTTGTTTATCGATGAAAAGGTTGGCATGACAGAACGCGACCGATTACCGGTAATCATTACAGCGCAAGGTGAAATTTGTGCAGTTCCAGGAGTGCGGTATGGAGTGGCATTTTCACGAAACAAGACAGATCAGAGTAAGTACATAGTTAGTACGAGAAAATCATTATAGATCTACATGCAAAGAGGAGGAATTTCGATGTTGAAAAAAGATATCGAAGAAATACTGGTTACAGAAGAAGAAATACAAGAGAAAATTCTTGAGCTTGGTGCAGTATTGACAGAAGAGTACAAAGATAAGTACGTCCTCGCGATTGGTATACTGAAAGGCGGGTTGCCTTTCATGAGTGATCTCATTAAGCGTATCGATACTTACATGGAACTAGACTTCATGGACGTTTCTAGTTACGGAAATGCAACAGTGTCATCAGGCGAAGTGAAAATCGTCAAAGACTTAAACACAAGTGTTGAAGGCCGAGATGTGCTGATTATTGAAGATATTATCGATAGCGGGAAGACATTAAGTTACCTTGTCGAACTGATGAAATACCGAAAAGCAAATTCGATTAAAATCGTTACTCTTCTTGATAAGCCAACAGGTCGGAAGGTAGATTTGAAAGCGGATTACGTTGGTTTTAACGTACCGGATGCATTTGTTGTTGGGTACGGGCTTGATTACATGGAGAAATACAGAAACTTACCTTATATTGGCGTATTGAAAAAGGAAATCTATTCTTTTTAACTATTTGTAGAAAAGTCTTTTTAAAGGTCAGATGAAAAAATTCTACTAAGGCATTTCCTTTGTAGGATGAATCAGACCTGTGATAAGATTTACACTAGTTTTCTGTCTAATGAAATGAGGAGGCTTGGGATGAATCGAATACTTCGATACTTTCTATTATACGGACTGATATTTCTTGCAATCATGGGGATATTCAGTTCACTAAACAATACAAACCCGAAACAGAAAGAGATTCGCTACGATGAATTTATCACTGCGTTGGAAGATGGAAAAGTTTCAACAGTAAGTTTACAGCCAGTTCAGCTTGTCCTTGAAGTGAAGGGTACAATGAAAGGCTATAAAGAAGGCGAAGAGTTCGTCACGAATATTATGAACGATACCAAGACGCAGGAAGATATCCGTACACTTGCTACGCAAACTAACACGGAAATCGACATCTTGCCGACTCCTGTTGCGAGCGCGTGGGTATCCTTCTTTACGGGTCTTCTACCGTTCATCATTATCTTCATCTTGTTCTTCTTCCTGTTAAATCAGGCGCAAGGCGGAGGCGGCGGCGGTGGTCGTGTTATGAACTTCGGTAAGAGTAAGGCGAAGCTTCATACGGATGATCGTAAAAAGGTACGTTTCACAGATGTTGCGGGTGCTGACGAAGAGAAAGCGGAACTTGTAGAAGTTGTTGACTTCCTAAAAGATTCACGTAAATTCGTTGAAGTCGGCGCACGTATTCCTAGAGGGATTCTGTTAGTTGGACCTCCTGGTACTGGTAAAACGTTGTTGGCACGTGCGGTTGCAGGTGAAGCGGGTGTTCCGTTCTTCTCAATCTCGGGTTCTGATTTCGTAGAAATGTTCGTTGGGGTCGGGGCATCACGTGTACGTGACCTTTTCGAAAATGCTAAAAAGAACGCACCATGTATTATTTTCATCGATGAAATCGATGCGGTCGGTCGCCAACGTGGCGCGGGCCTCGGCGGTGGACACGATGAACGCGAACAAACATTGAACCAACTCCTTGTTGAAATGGATGGTTTCGGTGAGAACGAAGGGGTTATCATTGTTGCGGCAACAAACCGCCCTGATATTCTTGACCCTGCACTTCTACGTCCTGGACGTTTTGACCGTCAGATTACAGTTGGTCGTCCGGATGTAAAAGGAAGAGAAGCTGTTCTTCAAGTCCATGCGCGCAACAAGCCACTTGACGATACTGTCAACTTGAAGGCACTTGCACAACGTACACCTGGATTCTCGGGTGCAGATCTTGAAAACTTATTGAACGAGGCAGCACTTGTTGCCGCAAGACGCGATAAGGTGAAAATCGATATGTCAGACATCGACGAAGCAACGGACCGCGTTATTGCGGGACCTGCGAAGACGAGTCGTGTCGTTTCGAAAAAAGAACGTGATATTGTATCGTTCCATGAAGCAGGTCACGTAGTTGTAGGGCTAATGCTCGATGACGCCGAAATCGTTCATAAAGTAACAATTGTCCCTCGTGGTCAGGCAGGCGGTTATGCCGTCATGCTTCCAAAAGAGGACCGTTACTTCATGACGAAACCTGAACTTCTTGATAAAATCGCAGGACTTCTTGGTGGTCGTGTTGCAGAAGAAATCGTCCTTGGTGAAGTTTCTACTGGGGCACACAATGACTTCCAACGCGCAACTGCTATCGCACGTTCAATGGTAACGGAATACGGAATGAGTGATAAACTCGGACCGATGCAGTTCGGACAGTCTCAAGGGCAAGTATTCCTTGGTAGAGACTTCAACTCCGAACAGAACTATTCCGAATCAATTGCGTATGAAATCGATCAAGAGATGCAACGTATTATTAAAGAACAATATGCTCGTACAAAAGAAATCCTTTTGAGTAAACGCGAATTGCTTGATTTGATTGCAACAACACTTCTTGAAGTGGAAACTCTCGATGCAGAGCAAATTAATCATCTGAAAGATCACGGTACATTGCCTGATCGTCCATATGGCCGTTACGGTTTAGATAATAAAGATGAAGACGTTAAGAGTGTAGATCTGTTGAAAGAAGGAGATGACACAGTCATTTCTGATTCAACTGGAGCACCTACGGACCCTTCTATCGGTGATTTACCGAAAGAGTCGAATCCAGACCAAACTCTTAAATCAATCGACGAAGAACGCAGAGATTAAACATATTATGAGAGCTGACTGTTTCTTTTGAAGCAGTCAGCTTTTTTCTGTACACTAGTATGTGGTATGATGTGTTGGAAAATGATGAAGTTAGCGAGGAAACCATTATGATTTTAGTGCTGGATACAGGAAACACGAATATTGTTCTTGGCGTTTATGAACACGGACAACTTAAACATCATTGGCGCATGGAAACTTACAGACATAAGACGGAAGATGAATATGCGATGCAAGTGAAGTCGTTGTTTTCACACGTCGGACTCTCTTTCGGTGATGTAACTGGCATTATCATTTCGTCGGTTGTTCCACCGGTCATGTTCCCTCTTGAACAAATGTGCAGAAAATATTTCAATCAAAAACCGCTTATTGTTGGCCCTGGCCTTAAAACGGGATTGAACATCAAGTACGAAAATCCTCGTGAAGTCGGTGCAGACCGGATCGTTAATGCAGTCGCAGCAATCCATGAATATGGGAATCCACTTATCATTGTCGATTTTGGCACAGCAACAACGTACTGTTATGTTAATGAAAAGTGCGAGTATATGGGCGGAGCAATTGCGCCGGGTATTGGAATTTCAATGGAGGCTCTATTCGATAGGGCGTCGAAATTACCACGTATCGAATTGACGAAACCGGATCATGTTGTAGGAAAAAGTACGGTAGCTGCTATGCAGTCGGGGATTGTCTATGGATATGTTGGGCAGGTCGACGGAATTGTTACGCGTATGAAAGCGCAAAGTAAGGTAGAACCAACTGTTATCGCTACTGGGGGACTCGCTGGCTTAATCGCAAGCGAAACTTCTGTAATTGATGTCGTTGATAATTTCTTGACACTAAAAGGGCTTCATCTCATCTATGAACGTAATATGTAAAAGGGGTAGAGAAAATAAATGAATGATTACTTAGTAAAAGCTCTCGCATTCGATGGAACAATCCGGGCATATGCAGCTCGCTCGACAGAAACTGTAGCAGAAGTACAACGCCGTCATGCTATGTGGCCGACTGCAACAGCGGCTTTAGGACGCTCGATGACAGCGGCTGTCATGATGGGTGCCATGTCAAAAGGCGATGACAAACTGACAATAAAAGTTGACGGAAATGGACCTATTGGTTCGATGGTCATCGATGCAAATGCGCATGGTGAAGTTCGAGGTTATGCTTCGAATCCGCAAACACATTTTGAGTTAAATGAGCAGGGTAAACTTGACGTAAGGCGTGCCGTCGGAACAGAAGGAATGCTGTCGGTTGTCAAAGATCTTGGCCTGCGTGATTTCTTTACAGGACAAGTACCTATTGTGTCGGGTGAAATTGCCGAAGACTTCACACAGTACTTTGTCGTTTCAGAACAGGTACCTTCTGCTGTGGGGCTTGGTGTCCTTGTTAACCCGGACAATACTGTTCAAGCTGCCGGAGGTTTCATTATTCAAGTTATGCCTGGTGCGACGGAAGAGACAATTGGAACGCTGGAAGAGCGCATTGCCAACGTTGAACCAATTTCAACGTTAATTGCCCGTGGTCTTACTCCTGAGGAAATACTTGGAGAAGTTCTCGGTGCAGAAAACGTGGAAATCCTTGATCGGATGGCTATTTCATTCGCATGTAATTGCTCGAGGGAACGATTTGGAAATGCAATCATTGGTCTTGGGGAGCGCGAAATTCGAGACATGATTGAAGAGGATGGACAGGCGGAAGCGCATTGTCACTTCTGTATGGAAACGTATTTATATCCGAAAGAAGAGCTGGAAGGTTTTATCCATGAAATACAATCGGAAGCCTGAGCTGGAATCGATAAATGGTCAGAAACGTAAACTGAAGACGAAACCACTCATTCTTTTAATTGGAATCCTTTTAGCGTTCAATATCTTCTGGTTCATTGGATGGCTCATACCGGACAAATCGAAACAAACAGATGAAGAGGTGGCATCGGTTGCCGGTAAGCCTATAACGAGGGAACAGTGGATGTCGGCAATGGAAAAGGAAGTAGGACGCGAAACTCTTCTTGAGCTTGTGAATGAAAAAGTAATGGCGGTAGCTGCAGAACAATACGGGATTAAGGTATCCGACAAGGAAATCGATCTTGAAATTGCGCTTATTCGTTCCGTAGACGGCCGCTCTCATTCTGGTCAAGATGAGGATGAAATGCGTCAGAAAATCCGTTCTAATCTCATTCTTGAAAAGGTATTAACGAAAGATGTTGTCGTTAAAGATAAAGCGATAAAGAAGCAGTTTGATGAAAATACTGCACTTTACAATGTACTAACCGCTTACCGAACCGCTATTATCGTTGTCCCTACGAAAACAGATGCGGAACAAACAATTGATGAGCTTTCAAAAGGTTCAAGTTTTGATGTTCTTGCGAAAGAGCGATCGACGGATCTTGCTTCCGCTAGTCTAGGTGGAGATATCGGTTACATCAATGATTCGACGGATTCAATCGACAAGAAAATTATAGAAACTGTGTCCGATGCGAATGAAGGGTCGACGAGTGGAGTGATAGCCTTGAGTGACGGTACTTATGCGGTGATTCGCGTAAGTGAAGTGGTGAAAGGGCAGTCGTTTAAATTTAACGAAGTAAAGGATCACATCAAGCGTGAACTTGCGCTTGAGCAGTTGCCACAGACGGTCAGCCCAGAAGCGTTTTGGAAAGAATTTGATGCGAAGTGGTTTTACGGTAATTAATAGATAGCTGTTCGGAAGCTGATATAAATCAGCGCCTCCGGACAGCTTTTCTAATTTAAGTGGTTTAAGTCTAAAAGTATAAGTGAAAGAATACATACATATTGTGGCATTCAATTGTTGACAATGTTCACATAATGGTAGTAATATTAATAGTATAAAGCATATCAAAATAGTAGGAATTGGGAGTGAGTATAAATGACGTTAGTTGGAAACTCTGTTGCGGATCTTGTTGGGAAGACGCCTCTTGTTAAAATGAATAGAATGACCGGGGTGGATGATGCAGATGTTTACTTGAAACTGGAATATATGAATCCAGGTTCTAGTGTCAAAGACCGTATTGCGCTTGCGATGATTGAAGCGGCTGAAAAGTCAGGGGATTTGAAAGAAGGAAGCACGATTATCGAGCCGACAAGTGGAAATACAGGAATCGGCCTTGCAATGATTGCGGCTGCAAAAGGGTATAAGGCTGTTTTGGTTATGCCGGATACGATGAGTACAGAGCGACGTAATCTACTTCGAGCTTATGGTGCCGATCTTGTGTTGACACCAGGTGCTGAAGGAATGAAAGGTGCCATTGGAAAAGCGGAAGAACTATCAAAGGAAAATGGTTGGTTCATGCCGCAACAATTTAACAATGATGCAAATCCTGAAATTCATCGCTTAACAACTGGCCCTGAAATCGCAGATGCACTAGATCGCGTGGATGCGTTCATTTCTGGAATTGGAACGGGTGGTACGATTACGGGAGTGGGTAGCGTTTTGAAAGAACGTTTTCCTGAAGTGAGTATCATTGCTGTTGAACCGACAGATTCACCTGTGCTTTCAGGCGGTAAGCCGGGCCCGCATAAAATTCAGGGCATCGGTGCCGGTTTCGTCCCTAAGGTACTAAATACGGATATATATGATGAAATCATCCAAGTAACGAATGACGAAGCGTATGATACAGCAAGGCGTGCCGCTCGCGAAGAGGGTATTCTTGGTGGTGTTTCATCCGGAGCGGCAATCTTTGCAGCGCTACAAGTGGCGAAAAAGCTTGGTAAAGGGAAGAAAGTAGTTGCAATTTTACCATCTAATGGTGAACGATACTTGAGTACGCCACTCTATCAATTTGACGAAGAGTAATACCGTGGGGAGGGAAGGGGCAGAGATGCTTCTTCTTTTTTATTTGATTGAAATATGTTTGTTGCGGTTGGATATGATTACTCCCTAAATAAAAAGACACCGCCTTTTCTTCTTTTAATAGCGTAAAACGACTTTTACACGGTAAGATAAAGATATTAATCAATATTGGACGGACACAAGGAAGCGAAGAGGTTTATTTACAGGATCTATTGGTTGGTTCGGTGTCGGAAGTAAAATATGTGGAATCATTGAATAAGGCAAAAGCGCTTTGGTAAGTGAAGGCAATGGCTGAAAAGTAAGATTGGGGGATTTGGCATGTGGTGTTGGATGAATGGTGAATTCTTGCGTGCGGAGGAGTTAAAGATATCCCCGTTTGATCATGGATTTCTATACGGTGCTGGCTTTTTTGAAACCTTCAGGACATACAGCGGCAAGGTGCTCTTGTATGATGAACATATGGACAGATTGCACAGGGCACTTACGGAGTACCGCATTGCGATGCCTTATGAAGAAACCGAAATTCTTGCAGTTGTGCGTAAATTGAATCACTTAAATGGCGGACAGGATGGCTATTTTCGGTTAAATGTCTCTGCGGGGGTCCATGATATCGGTCTTGCACCTTCCTCGTATGCATCGCCGAACGTTATTTTATTCAGAAAAGAATTGGCTTCAACTGTTCGAGGGACGGAAAAGAAAGCTGTCTGGCTGGGCACTACGCGAAATAAACCGGAAAGCGTTGTGCGCCATAAATCGCATAACTTCCTTAATAACGTACGGGGAAGGCTGGAGCTGTCTTCGTTGAAAGAATTGGAAGGTCTTTTCGTAACAGATGAAGGTTTTGTTGCGGAGGGTGTTACGTCAAATGTCTTTTGGGTGAAGGATGGCGCGCTGTTTACACCGGCTATAGAAACAGGGATTCTTCCAGGGACGACACGAGCTTTTATCATTCAATGCGCTAGATCTGCTGGAATTACTGTGAATGAAGGGTTTTACGGCAAAGAACAAGTAGAGGATGCGGACGAGTTATTCGTCACGAATGCTGTACAGGAACTCGTGCCGCTATCTATGATTGAAGAAACTTCGCTTCCGGGAGCGACAGGTGCATATTATAAAAAACTGCATGAAATGTATATGCAGGCAATAGATAAGATGGAAGAAGGTTGCTGTTGATGGAATTGGCTCGTGCACGTGATACATACCAGTTTAGAAATACGGATATGGATTTCAAAAAAGAAACAGTCATTATGGGTATTTTGAATGTAACTCCGGATTCATTTTCGGATGGTGGGAAATACGGCCGCATTGATGCCGCGCTTAGGCGTGCGGAAGAGATGCTTCGCGATGGAGCTAAGATTATCGATGTGGGTGGAGAATCAACACGTCCAGGGCATGTCCCGATTTCATTGGAAGAAGAGCTCGAACGAACAGTTCCGGTTATCAAGGCTTTGACAAGGGAGCTTGGGTGTACGGTGTCCATTGATACATATAAGGCGGGTGTCGCGGAAGAAGCGATTCTTGCGGGTGCACAGATTATAAACGATATATGGGGAGCGAAACGTGAACCGTATATTGCGGACGTTGCAGCAAAGCATAATGTCCCGATTATATTGATGCATAATCGGGAGAAGGCGGAGTATGAAGGTAACTTTATGGATGAAGTCATCGCTGATTTGGAAGAAAACGTCGAGATTGCGGTTGCGGCAGGTGTAGCGCACGAAAATATTTGGTTGGATCCAGGCATTGGCTTCGCGCGGAATGCTAGTCAAAACATATGGACGATGCAAGGGTTAGATCGGATTTCTGAAATGGGCTATCCGGTACTCCTCGGAACTTCACGGAAGTCGCTAATCGGCAATGTGCTGGGCTTACCTGTTGAGGAACGATTGGAAGGGACGGGCGCAACGGTTTGTTACGGAATCGAACACGGCTGCCACATTATGCGGGTTCATGACGTTAAGGAGATTGCGCGAATGGCGAAAATGATGGATGTCCTGACAGGAAAAACGAATTTTGAACAATAGGAGGATGCGCTATGGATTATATTCATTTGAATGAATTGGAGTTTTACGGTTATCACGGGGCACTGCCTGAGGAGACGAAGCTCGGCCAGCGCTTCCGTGTAACAATTTCTCTTGCGACGGATCTTTCTGAAGCGGGAAAAACGGATAATCTGGATAAAACGGTGAATTACGCGGAAGTATACAGTGTTTGTCAATCGATTGTTGAGGGCGAACCTGTAAAATTGATTGAGACAGTTGCGGAAAAAATTGCAACTGCTGTACTAGCTGCGTTTGCGGATAAGGTGACTGGCGTTCGAGTAGTACTCGTGAAACCAGATCCGCCGATTCCAGGTCATTACGCTTCAGTGTCCGTTGATATTACGAGGGGGAGCTTTGTGTGAATGTAGCGTACATCTCGATTGGGTCAAACATCGGAGATAGGCTGAATCATTTGAAAGAGGCGGTGCGGGCACTTCATTCGCACGAAGGTACAACAGTTGCAGCGGTATCGTCGATTTATGAAACGGAACCTGTCGGCTTTACAGATCAAGCGGATTTTCTCAACATGGTAGTTTGTGTGGAAACGAGCCTTGAAGCACAGGAACTTTTGGGATTTTGTCAAAAGATTGAACAGGAATTGGGCAGGATCCGTGATATAAGATGGGGTCCGCGGACTGTAGACCTAGACATCTTGCTGTATAATAACGACAATATTGAAACAGAGAACTTGATTGTGCCGCATCCAAGAATGCGTGAGCGGGCCTTTGTTCTTATTCCGCTTCTTGAAATTGCTCCTTTAATGGCCAGTCCGATGGTAGACGCAGGCGTTATGCTATGGAGGAAGGTTAATGGAGTCGTTGATCTGTTACAACAAGGTGAGTGAGATGTCTCTAGCCGTCTAGTTGATGAAAACAGGTAATCCGCTTGTGATGGTAAGAAATTTTTGAAATGGTTTCGGCCGTTGTCGCTAAAGCCTATAAACCGGTAAGTGTGAAAATGCGAATTGGTTGGGACGATGAACATATTTTTGCGGTTGAAAATGCTAAAGCGGTCAAGGCCGCGAGCGTACGCGTATTCAAAGCGTAACTGGAATATCACTCGCGAGATGAAAGAAGCGGTTACAATCCCTTTAATTAGGAAAGTTAATGGCGTTATGATTGTACAGGTGGCGCTTGGGGATTCGTGAATGATCTATCGTAGTGTTCAATCCCTTGAAATAGGTGAATTTATGGAACGTGAACAAGTAGCGTTTGGTGTAAGTGCTGTTTGAATCAGGTAATCGAGGCCGCCACAAATTGTGGTGGCTCTTTTTATGAGTTAATTTGACGATGCAGACAAGTAAAGCGTGTCCGGGCGGCTCAAATTGTGTACAATAGATGCATGCTATCTATTGCAGCGGATAATGATGAAGGAGTGAATGAAATGTCACACTTAGATGAAATGAACGACCAGCTTTTGGTGAGACGCCAGAAGATGGAAGATATAAGGGAGAGTGGATTAGATCCATTCGGCTCAAGATTTGAACGTACACATCTGTCGAATGAAATCCGGGAACAGTTTGAAGAAATATCAAAAGAAGAGCTTGATGAAACGCCACACCAAGTAACAATTGCGGGCCGTATCATGACGAAACGTGGAAAAGGAAAAGCTGGATTTGCCAACCTACAAGATCTTGGTGGTCAGGTTCAAATCTACGTGAGACAAGATGCAATCGGTGAAGATGCTTATAAACTTTATAATAGTACAGATCTTGGGGATATTATCGGTATTACAGGGATGATGTTCAAGACGAAAGTTGGAGAACTCTCTATTAAAGCAACTGAATTCACGTTCCTTACAAAGGCACTACGTCCACTTCCTGAGAAATTCCACGGATTGAAAGATATCGAACAGCGTTATCGTCAGCGATATTTGGATTTGATTGCGACTGAAGGTAGTAAAGAGACGTTCATTCTAAGAAGTCGTATCATCCAGTCGATGCGTCGCTATTTAGATGGACAAGGTTTCCTTGAAGTTGAAACGCCGATGCTACACGCAATTGCTGGAGGAGCTTCTGCACGTCCGTTTATCACGCACCACAATGCACTCGATATGGAATTGTATATGCGTATTGCAATCGAACTCCATTTGAAACGCCTCATTGTAGGTGGACTTGAGAAGGTTTATGAAATTGGACGTGTTTTCCGTAATGAGGGAACTTCGACGCGCCATAACCCTGAATTCACGATGATAGAACTATATGAAGCATATGCGGATTATAAAGATATCATGGCATTGACTGAAAACATGGTCTCGCATATTGCGCAAGAGGTGCTTGGTAAGACTGAAGTGCAGTACGGGGATGATTTAATAAATTTAGCTCCAGGGTGGACTCGTCTACATATGGTTGATGCAATCAAACAATATACGGGTGCCGACTTCTGGAAAGAGATGACGAAGGAAGAAGCTCATGCGCTTGCTGAAGAACATGGAATAGAAGTGCTAGCGACTATGGAAGTAGGCCATGTACTAAATGAATTCTTCGAACAAAAAGTAGAAGAGCAACTTGTACAACCGACATTCATCTATGGGCATCCAGTTGAGATCTCGCCGCTTGCGAAGAAAAATCCGGAAGATGGTCGCTTTACAGATCGGTTCGAATTATTTATTGTGCGTCGCGAACACGCGAATGCATTTACAGAGCTAAACGATCCAATCGATCAGCGTGAACGTTTCGAATCACAACTTGTTGAAAAAGAACAAGGGAATGACGAAGCGCATGATATGGACGATGACTTCATTGAAGCCCTTGAGTACGGATTACCACCAACTGGAGGTCTTGGGATTGGGGTCGATCGACTAGTTATGTTGTTAACGAATGCGCAATCGATTCGTGATATCCTTCTATTCCCGCAGATGCGTAAGAAAGAATAAAGAAAATAATCGCTATGCAATGCCTTTGAAAGTGCGTTGCATAGCGGTTTTTGTTTTATTTTAAAAGAAATTGAAACTAAATTTGAAATTAGTGTTGCATTTAAAATGACCAGGTGTTATATTAGATAACGTTGCCAGTCCGACATATCGAAAACAGTCAAACAACGAAAAAAGAAATTGAAATTAGTTGTTGACACGGACGGAACGAAATGTTATGATATAAAAGTTGTCACCGAAACAACGACAACTACTAAAAGTGAAGAATGCAAGTTGATTCTTCCTACATGAACCTTGAAAACTGAACAGCAAAACATCAATGAAATATAGCGAGAGTGCTAACGCACTTGAGCAAAACGTTTCTAGTAAGTCGGCTTCGGTCGGACGAAAAAAACACACACTAGAATCTTCGGATTCGGGGGAGGAATTTGATTCCTCCTTAGTCAGCAAGAAATGAGCTATTC
>NZ_VOBC01000008.1 GCF_008369195.1 Sporosarcina sp. ANT_H38
GTCTACCTTCACGGAAATCAGGATTCTGCTTCGCAATGGCTTTCCCCTCTGCTAATCGTTCAACGATCATATCCCTGTCAAATTCCGCAATGGCTGATAACATTCTTAAAATTAATCTGCCCATTGAAGTATCTTCTACAAGTCCCATATTTAATATGTGAACCTTGATTCCTTTTGAAAGCAATTCTTTGATTAGATTTACCCCATCCTCTGCCGATCTTGCGAAACGGTCTAGTTTTGTAACTACCAATGTATCACCTTTTTTCAGCAATGAAAGTAACTCTACAAATTGAGGACGATCAGCCTTAGTTCCAGTGAATTTCTCGGAATAAATTTTGTCACAACCTTCACTTTCCAATGTTTGCAATTGTAACTCTAAATCTTGTGACGCTGTACTTACACGTCCATAACCATATTTCATATGTATTTGCCCCTTTTTTTTCGGGTCCGTTTATGACCCCTAGTTACGACACTGATTGATACCTTGATATTACTGGATCCTGAAAACGGTGTCAATACTTAAAAGTTATGGCACGCGTAATACATTACCAATATCCCAATCTTGCATTAATTTCAATAATCTGTATAGTAGTTCAAAAGGACGGGTGTTGCTTATGGAGAAAGAAGGACTTTCTTTATACGATAGATTACCAATTGCAATGCTATCAGGGTTTTATTACCATATAAACAAGAACATAGAAAACGGGATTTTGTCTAATGCCATGTACCATGAAATCTCTCTAATTGAACAAGTGGCTGCAAAAAAAGGGATTTCATTAATTCATCTGTATGAACGAGGATCAACGATGAAATGATAATACATAGGTTTCTTAATAGAGACACTTTCTTTATGGGTACAGGGGATACAGTACCGACAAACACGCCATTACAAGGGCTAGATACAGCTACACCTCTACATATGGTGGGCTATCCATACAGCCCGTTCCACCTGTCACCACCACGTTATAGCACTAGGTCAAGGCAATGGCACCACGCGAGTTAGTTGAAGATCATTAAAGTAAGAAAGGTCTATTTCTTGTAAGAGAAATAGACCTTTTTAAGTATGTATGCTGGATGCACCTTAGTAGACATAACACCAGTTCACGGAAGTCCTGATCCCCAGCTACTCTCGGCCAAGTACGTACCTACGGTTTGCAAAGTTACAAATCATTTAGTGCAGATATTTTGTAAGAGCCCTATCTACAATAGATGTTTTCATCAGCATGAGGATAACACCAGAGCCCTTCAACAATATGGCACTATCCGTTTCTTGATCAATTTCAAAGTGTTTACCCTCAAACAACTTGTTAGAAATATAATCAAAGACTTCACGGCGTTTCCACTTATTAAACACCATCAAAGATTTTGCAGATTCCAATCCGTAATTACAAACAGTGTACTGCAATAGTTCAACGTCCATTTCTCTTATGTCCATAGGTATAAAACCCTTTCCAATGCTGAATGAATGGCATAAACCAGTTTGCAAGTGAACTGCTTTATAGTCAATATAATTACTGGTGTAATCATTTGATCACAATGGATAATGTAGCAAGTAAATGCTTGTAAATAAAGCTGTAATTTATGGGATAAAATATTATGTAATCATTTGATTACCTGAAACGGAAAAAACTTCATAAAAAAGAAGACACCTACCAGTTCGCATTGAACAAGTAAGGGGCTATTTTTTGTAAATTACTATTCAATAACGTACAAACACTTTTGGCCAACTATAAGCTATAGGGTGGTTTCGGTATATTCAGCGTTAATAAAGCCAATCTGTTGCCCATCAATAGTGTGAAAATATTTGATGCTTTTTTTTATCTAATTTTCTCCAATTTGGATATACTAATATCTAAAGGAGATGTAGTAATGGACGGTGCTTTAAAAATAATATCCTTAACTATTTTTTTAGTTGTATTGGTAGTTTCTACTATTGCGACGGTAGTATATTTTTTTCCGGATGATGAAAAAACAAAGGGCTGTTATTTCTTCCTTCATTTTATGACTCTACTGTTCCCCCAACATCCGAAACAAAATGGATCGCCGAGCGGGTTTGTATCCTCTATACACAACCGGTTGACATAACGCCACTTTTCGGCAGTTAACAGTGTCTCCTCACCCCTTACGAATCCTCAGTTTACCCCCTATTATCCTTGATGTTTTCTATGTTAGGTGCAAGAAAAGAAAGAACGAAAACATTTTTTTCAGTGCGGTGGAATTTATCAACTGAAGAATATAGGACGTCATGTCTTATACCATTTTCAAAAGTGCTTCTCTACCAATCATACCTTTTTTGATTCCAAGTTCCTCAGCTTCATAGGTGATAGCTTCTAAAGAAGCCTCAAGTAGTTGGTCAACTGTCTTAACTTCAACGGCTATGCCAGCAATCACGTTACTGTCTTCCAATTTTTCATTCAGTTGCCCAATATCAAGAGTACTACACATGATATATCCTTTATTATTCCCTACATAAATCAAGGTTGTTTTTGGCAACTCAAATAATGCACTAAAAAATATATGACCTTCGATATCAATGGCCTTCAAATCTATCATTTTTTGAATTCCCTCCTTTCCTTTTAATTTATGTTAGTAGAAGGAAAGCCGTGTTTAAGGGGCTTTGCAGAATGAAATCCGAAAAGAAACGAGGGTTTATCAGATTCGTGATCGCTGCACGGGCTTGTATGCTCCCTACACAACAGGTAGACATAACACCAATTCTCGGCAGTTGATTCGAACAGACAACCCCTTACAAGCCCTCAGTTCTTCCCCTCCCGTCTCGACTCTTTTTCATGCATGGGGAATATACATCGTTGAGTTAACGAGCTTTCTGGTGAACGCCAGGACTGTCAAAATGAATAAATATACAAAGCTCCATGGTGAAATGAACAAAAAAAGCACTTTCAATCAGCTATATTATAAAAACGTTTTAAAGACGCCTAGAAGGCGTTCTAATATCAGATTAATAGATACATTCGATTTTCCTCTTAAAATGGACATACGGGTCTCCTGTGCGCTCCTGTGACTATATTTGATAGATTCAAAGAATAAGACAAGTCCGTTTATCGATTTGTCTTATTCTTTTTTTCTAGTAATGACCTTTTGTATTTGTAGTAACGTTATTCGTGCTGATTTTGATAGAAAAGAAAAATGAATGATAATTAGCGAAAGCTATATAATGATCTTAATTTAAAGACTTAATAGACTTAGTAACCTTTAACAGACTAACGAACCTTAGAGGCACAAGGGTTACAGAGTTTTATTGAACTTTTTCTCTCCCTTCATTGAACTTTTTCTCTCCTTTTATTGAACTTTTTCTCTCCCTTCATTGAACTTTTTCTCTCCTTTTATTGAACTTTAATAATAAGTAAAGTACAGTAGAGGGAGAGAAAAAGGATAATGGGGAATGGGTGAATTAATTGGCTAGGGAAAACGATAAAAAACAATTGGTCTCTTATGAAAATGGCATTAAAAAGAGTAATGACTTTTCAATGGCGAAGTTGAGTCAGGGCTTAACTTTAAATCAAATGCAATTATTTGCTTTCGCTATTTTTTCAACGCAACAGGACGGACACACGGGGTTCATAAAAGCCGATTTCGAAAGGAAGTTTGAACTTAAACGTTATTTAACCAAGGATGCCAAGATAGATGCACAACGATTATTGAATTTAAAGTTTAGTATTGAGGATTTAGAAAATGATTATTTTGAGTATTGGAATGTGTTTCAGTCAATTAAATACGATAAGGGTGAATTTCGTTTTAAATGGACTGACGATATGATTCCTCATATTTTGGAGTTAAAGGATCATTATGTAACAACTGATTTAACGATTACATCACAATTCAAGAGTAGCTTTAGTTGGACGTTATATGAATATTTAAAGGCTCGTTATGGGGCTTACTATTTACCCGTTTCAAAAGAGGCTCTCCTGCGTTTGTTCGGCGTTGAAAACAGAAAAACATATCAGTCTAATACAGGTCGATTCAAGGAAACTGTATTAGATGTTGCTATTGAGGAATTAAACAAGTACACCGAACTTGAAGTTTGGTACAAAGAAAAGAAAAAAGGTCGGGCTATTGTCGGATTTGAAATACATTGGTCAACAGGTAAAACAGTTCCGTTAGCAACAGATAATCAATCAGAGGAATTAAAAAGACTGATTGACGAAGTGTTTGCGCTATGGGACGCTGTTCATCAAATGCAAAATGAAGATAATAAAGAGAAAGCGAAAAAGCTAGTTATAGAAACAGAGGAGATGCGAAAAGGCAAAGGGGAGCAAGTTACTTCAAAAGAAGCAAGTGAATATATTCCACGGGCGAAAGATAATCTTAGATGGATTGAAATGATGTTGGAAAATGATAAAAAGCCAGCTGTTAAAAAATCTGTACCCTTCTATAATTGGTTAGAAGAAAGAGTGTGATAACATGCAATCGACCATCATTAGCCTAAAGGATCAAACCGACAAACCCACTTTAAATGTTGATGAAACGTTTTGGCCACTGGTTCAATTTGTTGCGTATTATAGCCAACTTATCGAAATCAAAATGAAAATGGGAATTACTCACCGTTTTCTTCACTACTGGGCTTATGAAGTTATACAAAGCAATGACGACCATACAGAAGAACAAAGGCAAGAAATTTATAAATTCGAAGGGTGCAGCTATCGTTTTCCGAAGGACGGCGATGATTTTATAAAGTGGTTATATGACGAATCTAAAAAAAGAGATCTATTATTGTTTTGATTAAAAGAGTGTTTTCTAGAAACAGTATTAGATTCTCGTCTATCAAATTTAGAAGTTACAACATCAACGCTAAGAAGATTGATGTTAGATATTTAAAAAAGTAACAGTCCAATAAAAAAGGGTAAAGGTTAAAAATATGTTACTAGAAAAAAAGAGCAACTGCAGCGGTTGCTCTTTTTAAAATTTCTTCAACGGTTTGTTTTAAAACTTGAGTGAAATCTGTTGTCGCTTCGTTCGAAAGTAATGACAAAAGGAGTAGAAAATATGGCGAGAAATAATACCTTCTTTCAAATGAGATTGAAAGAAGGAGAAGACAAGAAATACATTAAAGATAGAGCTAAAAAAATCAGAATGTCTAGGAATAGTTAGAAAGAGCATAAGGGAAAACTGTCCCCAATTTCATCGTGGGACTAGGCGAAGCCTAGTGTTTTGGTGGGGGCGAGTTTTTTGTATTAGGCACGCTAGTGTGCCTTTGTTTTTTCGTGTTTAGGAACAGTTCTGTACCTACCTTTTTCGAATGGAAATTCGTATTTATAAATCTAAATCATGTTTCTTTTGAGTCAATCTTTTAATTCTAATTTTGATCGGGACATGTTTTCACATTACCGAAACGGTTAATCCATTGTGTACTATCTGCTTTAGAAATTCGGACGAGAAATACAAGAGTTGAAAGGGAGTACTTGATTTATACGTAGCGATTTTTTCTGTGAAAACCTACGCACTGGGTTTCCTTCAGGGGCTAAAATAAAACACAAAAAAACCGACCTTAAACACTCTTTGTGCCATTTCAGTCGATTTTTTAGTCATTTTCTTCGATTTTTAAGGCTACTTCAAGGTTTACTTCAACAAAATCGCGGATAAATCGGTCTTTCTCCATGTGATTTTCTTCTGATTTACGGAACCATCGTTTTATAAGCCGTTTTTCTTCTGGCTCCAGTTGCCACAAAGCTTCTGCTTCTTCCCTAAGGTTAATTTTAAGCCTATGTACAGTCAAAAAATCGGTGGTGTACTGGCTTCTACTTGCTTCTTTCAAGGCATGATTCTCTTTGGTTACTGTGGCCAGCTGCTGTTGAAATCCTGCCATCATTTCTTTCATCGAAATTACTACATCATTGACGTTTTGAACGTTACGGATAAGGTCGTCCTGTTGCTCTGAGTAGCGTTGTATTTCGTCCAAAACCCTGATTTCATCGGTTCTAACCAACGATACGGAAACGGACGGTGGTTCATTACCCGTACCATTAGAAGTCCTGTGACCGGCAACCACAACGTTGGCAGCCGCATCTCGACTCATCTTGGCAACTTCAATCAAGTGTTTCATCTGGGAAAGTGCATTTAAGTCCTCGCTTGTGAAATCTCTGTTCTTCCCATCGTTACGCTGAAAGATGAATCCACGCTTCTCTAATTCAAGACAATACTTACGTATCGTAACGGTCTCTAAACCCAGTCTACTAGCTATTTCACCGGTTTTCATGTTGGTCTCGATAACGTTGGTCATATCATCACCTCTATGACATATTCAACATCACAAAGGCTTTCCCCTGCAATGAAAAAGCACTATGAGATCTATTCGGGACATAGTGATTGAATTGCTGAACGTTTTTTTATTCGAAATCAATATCAACTTTTCCCTCCTAAATACACATCGATGACATCTATTCGTTCATGGCCAACCTCTTTTGTGACGATTGCTGCAGCTTGCAACTTGGAATAGCCTTTCTCCATTTCTTGCCGGACCCGATTCTGGACGTAATTGTAACGTAGCCCATGAAAAGTTAAAGCATTAGATACCCCTTGATACATACGACTTTCTTTACCTTCGACTGTTTCGAATTGTAGACGATTATTTTGCAGGAACTTTTCCACTCGATTCACTGCTGCATGCGTTTTCTCACCAGGACGAATAAACATCCGATCGCCTCTTGGAACGTTCTTATTCCTACTTTCCATCACTTGTCGACCTTGAGCAGATAACGGAACTTGTCGCCATTTCCCGTTTTTCGCTTCGTTTTTCACCTGATAAACCCCAGATCTCAATGCTTGTTCTACTTGCGACCTACTCATTGCGACAGCTTCGGTCACCCTCAACCCCATTGTTCTTGCCAACTGCATCACGTCCCGCACATCAGCTGCTGTTTCAGTGCCCCTCCCATCGTCTTCAGCCCTTTCTCGTACGAACTTCTGCATATCGTTATATTCATGCTCTGTCCATGCTCTATCTCCTTTTACCGCTGGTGTTTTCTCTAATAGGATGGAAAATGTATCTTTCAGTCCTTTATTATCGGAAAGTTCATGTTTGACGTTCGAAATCATGTCATGCATGTAGCGAATTGCACCAAGGTCGTTTTTGAGCGTTTTCGGTGCAATTCCTTCCGTTTGCCGTTGCTGGATATAGGCCACTACATGTTTATCTTGTAAATTACGCAAGTTTTTCATCTTGAATTTCTCGTCTAAAAACCCGACGAAATTCCGACAGCTGCTTTCGTATCTAGCACGAGTACCGAAGGAGTTTGCTCTTGTATGTCGATAAATTTTCTCCATCTGTGTCATGATCGGTGACTTTCCTTTTATCATTTTTCCAACTCCATTTTCAAAAAAGTGCATAGTTCACCCGTTGGCATTTTCGAGCGTCCTCAGGACTTCCTCAAATACCGAAGGTTAAAACTAAAATACAAACCCAGAGATAACGGTATTAGCGGGTGTATTTTCGGCTTTTTGGTACAGCTTTCTCTTTGCCCGAATTGCACTTCAGATTTTTATCACTTCGTTCAAAATCTGTGGCGTGCTCATTTGGCTAACGCCAAATAGCGGACAAAGAGAAAGCAGTACCTCGTATCCAATTGTGTATGTGAGTATTGAATGGAACATCCCCTAACGGGTTGGCTTCGCCACGTTCCAGTGAATTGCCCTCGGGCAAGCATATCGCTCAGGTCTTCGACCTCGTTCACTTCCTGCCGGCATTTATTAACCGCTCCAAGCGTAGCGATCGGCTCTATTCGTCAGCCTGCATTACGAATGCATATACGCGCATCAACGTCCATCCTGTTTGCGACAAAGTCGCAAGGCAGCCAATATTTGCTGATTGCCTTATTTGAAAGCGAAGTTATTCCATTTCGCTCTTTTTGTTCAACCCCACGTTCCATCTACGTACTATCTAAACCACTCGCTATTTGCGAAATAAACGGTTAGACACTTGTTGGGAACATCCTTTTCAACTTTTGTAATTTCCTCTCGTCCATACTTTTTCCGTTCTTCTGAACCCATTGGATTTACATGCCGTTTGTACACCTGTTCGAATAAATTTTGCTCATTTACCGATAGTTTAGCTAACATATTTTCTCTCTCCTTTTTGAGTTTTGTACCCATATTGAGTACTCCATTTTTATGATTTTTGTATGATACTCCGTCTTGCGATATTTGATAACTCGCCACGAATTGAACGCAAAAAAGGCCTCTGGTCCGATTTTTAATCACAGTAAAAAAAGAACTGTGTCTCAATCGGTCCAAAGACCTTCATTAGTCATCACCGATCCCGCATGGGTTCGGTGTTAAAAGTTAAAGTAAGTTTATATGCTGTTAGTCTATCAGTTTCTTTTAGAGTTTTCAAATATTTTGTTGAATAGGTTGACATAACACTCGTTCACGGAAGTAGTTACCTCCATTACTCAATAAGAAATAGCTGCCATGAAAGGCAGCTTAATAATCACTAAAGCACTCGTTAGTTTAACAAGAGACAAGTTAGCTTTATTTTTGCATCCAAATTAATAAACAGACTAGCTCATTCTATTTTCTAATCTATTGGAGTTGCGTGATTACAAGGTGTGCTGAAACTGACCTTGTTCCCCCAGCAAGAGGTGTGATGGTTAAAGCTGTGGAATTACCAGTAGGATTTCGTACAGTAAGTATTGAATTGGCGACCGTCGTTTCCACAAGTGCCATTCCAACTATCTGAGAAGTACCGGTTGCTCGTCCAACCACCGTATAGGCTAGATCTGTATTATTGAGAGTTAAAATCAATTGCCCTGGTTCGGTGACACTTACCTGAAACAAGACCTGATAGGTGCCAATTGCAGACAAGGTAAATGAATCGATACCAGCCCTTACAATATTTGTTCCACTAGTAGGTCCATTACTCGGGAAATCCACGTCTGCACCAACAGCAACAGTTGCACTATTATCACCAGGCATCAATGCATAAAAATCTGCATAGGCCAATATACCACCAGGTGTTCCTGGTTGCCCTTGTGGTCCAGGAGGACAAATGCATTGCTGCTTTGGCGGTACGGGAAGCGCATAAATCTTACTGCACTTTTTACATCCTTTTTCGTTACATGACATATTAATCACCTCCTTTATCATCCACTCTAGAATATGTCTTGAAAATCAGATCTGTTTGTGCTTTAAAGAATTATAGAGAGGGTGCGTTACATAGGCATAAATAAAATTAAAATATTCTAGTAAATTGAAATCAAACACTAGAATAAACAAAAAAAAAAATCCCGATGTAGATAAGGAAACGACGACTAAATCAGTTCCCTACACTATCAAAAGGAGATTCTTCATGAAACATGTAAAACAAAATTTAGGACCAGATTTAAAACAAAAGCTAGGCTTTTCGCAAATCGAACATATTTCTATTGTGTTAGATTGGGAAGTTTTTTGAGTGCACAAAATAGATCTGCTGCTCTAATTCTAGTTCTAGTTCGGATACTGCATGCACGGTTAGTAGACATAACACCAGTTCTCGGAAGTTGACGGTACCCTATGACCCCTTATAAACCCTCAGTTTATCCCCTGTCGTACTTGGTGTTCGTTATGCATGGAAATATACATCGTTGAGTTAACGGGCTTTCTGGCAAACGCCAGGCTTGTCTAAATGGATAATTATGCAGGTTTACCTAGACGATAAGCAGACGAAAAACCCTCCCTCCAAAGTCAGAGCGGGGGAGGTGTTCTAACAGATCACGCGTTTTTATTCGAATTTATCCATAAAATCAGCCAATGCTAAATGTAAAATATCCGATTTATTGAGACGTTCTCCTTCACAAAATACATCGAAGCGCTCCCCGATACTCTGATCAATCACAATGGTCTTTCGCGTTTTCTCTTCTTGTGGAAGCTGTTTAATACGCTCGTGCAACGTTGGCTCCATTTTGATTGCTGGAGCTGATTCTTGCCATGATTTTAACATCTCTTTGATAGCCTGCATTTCGTCATCGGTGAACTGCCCATGAATAGCAGGTGAATCCGTTGTGACTAGCTCGGGAATCGGTTGTGAATGAGGCTTCTTGGCCGATGATTTGGGTTTCACAAAGTCAAAAATGCTTTTATCGAGTGGTTCATCGCCGTCGCTAATGAAAGCCCACCCCCTGGGGGTGGCACTACTGTATTTATAGCCTGCTGCATTCAATGCGCTCGCAAGAGGATCCTTGCTAATGCCATCGATTTGCTTAGCTACATCCGAAATATTACTGTCTTTTAATGCTTTAAGAATGCTTTTTAATGTCGTTATCTCATCAATTTTCATCGACTATTCACCCTCGTTTCATCGTTTTAGCTTGTAGTTATTATTCCAGATGAAAGAGGTTTCACCTTCAAAATTTACCCCCAAAAAATAAATACAATCGACTTCATAAATTATGTACATGTTTAAAATGACTGTTTAAGTGTATCTAGTGTTCAATAACAAGCTTTTCAATCCCTAACTGCTAACTTTCATCGAACAATTTTCTTCGATGACGAGAAGGTCGTCCTATTGTTCTAAGTAGTGTTGCATTTCGTCCAAACTCCTGGTTTCATCGGTCTTAACCAACGATACGGAAACGGACGGTGCTTCATTCCCCGTGTTTTAAATACCTATAATTTAGAGTTGTATAGCTACAGAAAAAGTTAGTAAACATTGCTATGGTTATTAATTGAAATCAAAAAAAGGATGCTTAAGAGCATCCTCACATAAGAATAATTGCAATTGAGAGAGACAAACTTCACCAAAAGACATGACTCCCCGATCGCTACAAAAGCAACAACGCAATATTCATTTCTCAATAATTGAATTACTTATTATTTAGTTTGATTCTAGGTGCTTGATACGATTACATTATAGATCTATAATCGTGAGTGAATAATTAATCTAATAGGCCAACTTCTTTTGAGTAATAATCACTGGAATATAAAATAGAATAATACCAAGTATTAATAACCATGAGAAATTCATTATTAATCCCTCAAAGTTACCTAATAATAAACCTCTACATAAGTTTACAGCATGATATAAAGGAGAAAACCACGCAAAAACTTGAACTATCTCTGGCATATTTTTAACTGGGAAAAATATATCTGAAAACATATACATCGGCCTTATGAACAAAACACTATAATAGTTTAAGTAATCTCTATTAGGTGCTAGGGATGTAAAAATCATACCCATTAAACCAAACACAAAACCAGATAACAGAAGAACAAATGGCACGAATATTACTGTCCAAGATTGGACAACCCCGAAAAATGCCGCAATAACCAAAAACATTCCACCATAGATTAAGCTTCTACATGATGCCCATATAACTTGACCAATCACTACATCCTGTAAATTTACAGGTGTCATTGTGACCGCAGAATACGTCTTTTCCACTCTCATCTGAATAAATGCATTTATAGTCACTTCGGCTGTCGAAGCCATCATTCCTGTAGCTGCAATTAAGCCGGCAGTAACAAAAATTAAATATGAAACACCATTAATTTCCCCTATGTAACTTCCTAATCCAATACCCATCGCTAGCAAAAATAAAATAGGATCTACTAGATTGGGAAATATCGAAATTTTAAACAACCTACGAAAACTCATATAATTTCTTATAATTACATACCATATCGATTTAGGAGAGAGCTTGTACAATTTTTTCTGCCTCCTCATCGTGACCAGTTAAAAACAAGAATGTTTCTTCAAGAGACGAAAAATTATATTTTTCGATAAGATCCTTTGAGGTCCCTTCAGCAACAATCTCTCCCTGATGAATAATTACTATTCGATCAGCCAGCTTTTCTACTTCGTCCATATGGTGTGAAGTTAAAAGAATGGAAATCCCATTCGATTTAAGTTGCAATAACTTTTTCCAAATAATTTGTCTGGACTGGATATCTAATCCCGTAGTGGGCTCATCAAGAATAATAATTTTCGGGTCGTTTATCAAGGAACGCGCTAGAACAACTCTTCGTTTCATACCTCCAGATAGATTAGCAATGGGTTTATTTAAGTAGTTTGATAATCCCACAAATTCTAGGAGTTCTTCAGCTTTAATTTTTGCTTTCTTCTTAGGAATATCAAAACAAATTGCATGTGCAATAAGATTTTCGATAACAGTTAACGACAGATCTAATAAGTCCTCTTGGGATACAATACCTATAATTCTTTTGGTGTCTCTTGAATTACTCTTTACATCTAAGTTATCTATCTGAATTGAACCTCCACTTATTGGGCTAGCAGAATAGATCATTTTCATAGTGGAAGTCTTTCCAGCCCCGTTTGTTCCAAGAATGGCTAAACATTCGTCTTTATATAAACTGAAATTAATTCCTTTAACAGCCTGGAAGTCGCCGTAACATTTTTTCAAGTTAACAGCTTGCAACACTGGCTTCATTAAAGTTTCACCTTTACTTTGTTACAAACATCACAGTTCGCATTTTTTTCAATATCATAATAACGACTTTCAAAAGTTAAAAAATCTATTTCAAATAGTTTATTATAAGTTAATATTTTATCTATATTAAGTAGATACCTCATTATTTCATAAGAGATAAAATAACCATGGAATAAACAAGTTGGACCTAGTGCTCCATTAGGTGTTCTATACATATTTTTTTGCATAGCATTAAACTCTTCAAGTATCCCTGGAGCTGTATTTGTCTCTTGAATGTACTGGCAATTATAACAGGCAGTTTCACCTGGTAAAACAGAATAAACTCTTCCAAATCTTTTTTGTACTACTCCCGCAAATATTGGAATATTTTTATTGACACAGGCTTCATTTACCCAAAAATCAATATATCCAGAAGGGAAGTCAGCCACATTCACCACAACATCACAAGGATTTTCATCAAGGATTTTTTTAACCTCATCCGAAGAGCTTATTTTTTTATTAATGGCTTTGAAATCGATTTCAGGATTAAAGTCATTTATCCGCTTTCTAGCTTCATCAGTTTTCAACTTCCCTACACTAGAAGTTGAGTATAAAAGTTGGCGATTTAAATTACTCAATTCAACTGTATCAAAGTCAACCGCAGTTATTTTTCCAATCCCTAACTCTATTAACGCCATACATATATTGGATCCTATTCCCCCCATGCCAAAAATAACAACATGGCTATTCTTTAACTTTACTTGATAATCATACTTAGATTCGCTTTCCTTACTTAGCGTATTAAAAAAGTTAATGTTTACTTTATAACGTTCAAGTTCTTCTTTTGATAATATAGCTGGTGGCTCAGTTGATGCATCTTCCAGATAACCCTCACTATTAAGAGAATTAATCCCTTCGATAATTTCTTCAGCAGTCAAGTTTTCGTTATTAAGCTTTTTAAGAATATCATCGATAGAATTCTCACCATTTAATAATTCGATTAATGAAGCATACTTGTTTTCCGGGTCATCTATTTCCATAGCATATCCAAAGCCGCTACCGATTCTAATTCTATTATTTAAATACAAAATTCCATGTATTTCTTTAATTTTAGGATATTTCATTTTTTTCTCCTTTGTCTTAGAAATGACTAACGGTGACCTTAAGAATTTCTCAAGGTCACCGTTAATTTTGATTAGCGAGGTTCTACAGCTGTCTTACTTACTTGTTTGTTAGAAAGTTTACGAATTTTCATAATGAAAGTACCTCCTTATTTATCACTATTTAGCTTACAAGGAATATACTACCATGTTACGTTCCGAATTGTCTAGTAATTTTATATTTTTAGACAAATAACTGTTTCTATTTACATAATTCGTTTAACCTTTTAAATTTCCTATTAAATATCTCAATGGCGTCTAATATATATTGACTAGAGAATAAATCTATCTCCAAAATTTTCATCACGGATGTAAAAGACTGACTGGATCCAGCCTCCATCCCCTTCAAGATATTCTCAACCGGTATTTTTCCATCTATGATTTTTTGGGCAACGGTTACAGAAAGTAAAAAACCCATTACATATCTATAAGAGTAAAAGGAATCGAAGAAATTTGGATTCTTTAACCACTCGTATTTCAAGTTTTTATCAACCTTTAAGCTAGTACCGTAGTATTCTGATAATAGATGCATATATATTTCACTGATATCTTCCGGAATCATTACTTCTCCGTTTTCTATTATTGAATGAAGCTTTACTTCAAAATCAGAATACATTGATTGACGAAATACAAATCCCCTAAATCTTTCTAACCAGTTATTTAGAAAATATTTTTCCTCTGTTTTGGTAGTAGCCATGTTATCAAGGTATTCAAACAATAAATTTTCATTTAATAACGCAAAGAACTCTCCTAAGATATCCGAAAACTGAGAATATGTGTAGGGTTGTTTTTTATTTGTATAAAAATGTTGAATAGCATGTCCAACCTCATGAACAAGATTAAATACATCATCAGTTTGACCTGTGAAATTCATCAATACAAAAGGGTTTCTTTCGTAGATATTAAATGTGTAAGCCCCTCTTTCCTTCCCTCTATTTGGCAACACATCTATCCATTTTTCTTCCAGTATCATATCGAAAATAATTTGATATGATTTACCAAAATACTTGAATGATTCTCTGGCAATATCACAAGCTTCCTTAAATGAATAATTTACATCAGTCTTTTGGGACGTAGAAAAAAACATATCGAACCAGCCAATATTATTTACCCCTAATTCTGTTTTTTTGTATTTCATGAATTCGTGTAAAGAAGAAACATTATTCCGTATATTACTAATTAAATTATTGAAAATTTCCAGATTGATTCCATCTTGTTCTAATACTAATTCTAAATATGAGTTTTTGTTATGCTTATTTGCTAAATAATGTTTATTTTTTATATCACTCATTAATAGATTGGTGATGGTATTACCATATTGAATATATGTCTCCATTAAGGAATCAAAAGATGCTTTTCTAACACCCCTATCGTTATTCATCAAGTAATTAAAATAATTATCCAACCCCACCGATATAATATTCCCCTCACTATCTTTAATATCCTTAAAGGTAAAGTCGTTATTTAAAAGTGTATAATTTTTTTCAGGAGCTTGGAAAGCATCTAAAAGAATTCCGTTATAGCTTTCTAAAAGGTCTTTATTACTCGCTAGATTTAGAAAATAGTTCTCATACAATTCTAATTCTGGAAGCCCTTTAGATAAATTACTAAACTCTTCTAATGATATAGTACTAAGAGCTTTCTCGATATTTACTAAAGAATCTAGAACTTCTTCATACAGCTGTTCTGACTTTTCCATAAGGAGTAAGGCCTTTTTGTTGGTTTTTTCAATATCAAGTAATATTAAACTATACCCATATAGTTTTTCGAATCTTTTTTCAATTAGTTCTTTAAATTTTATAAGTCTCAGCAAGGAACTAGAAGAAATAGATTCATCTTTTCCAATACTCCTATATTCGATTAATAAGTCCTGAATTGATTTATATTCCTTTTCCCAATCTTCAACACATTTAAAAATAAGCGATATGTTTAGCTTAAACGAATCTGATATCTCTTCTCTAACTTTCATTTGAACACCCCTAAGTTATATTAGTAATTGCCACTCAGTGTTATAATATTATTACAATTCAATTATACAGGAGGAATTAACAATGGATTCCAAACAGCTAATTATTCTGAATTTAGAGGAAGTTAGAAGAAGAAGTCTCAAAATATGGATGGGTATTCCAATAAACCTTCTTGATTGGAAGCCTGATAAAGATGCAATGTCTTTTAAACAAGTTATAAGACATGTATTAGAAAGTGAATACGATTATCACCAAATTTTGTTAGAAAATGATTTAAAAAACGATTCTCCATATAACTTAAAACCATTCTTATCTATCGAAGAGGAAATAGAATTTTCTGGAAAGTATAGAAAAGACTTTTTTAACACTATTAACTCTTATTCAATTGATGATTTTATAAATATTAAAATCGATAGAACAGATGTTGGATATGTAAGAACACTCGGAGATATGTTGCTAAGGATTGCATATCATGAATCCATCCATAGCGGTCAAACTTTACAATCATTAAGGACCGTAGGAGTCGAACGTCCGGATATTTGGGATTAAACATTTTTAAATTACAAATTACTTTGATATCGATCGTTTAGCCAAAGCTTGTACCATACATAACTTAATTTGATGTGGGTGCGTACTATAATTCAACTCAAAGTGTTTGCTAATCCTGTAACGGTGATAGTTAAAATGTATGACAAATTTTAGGTCCCCATCCCATGCTGGAAAGCTTGAAGCTAGTCATAGTAAGGGTTGAAAGTTAAGAAGGAATTCGATCGCTGAACGACCTAAATTATAGAAAAACAGCCACTACCTAACCGGTAGTGGCTGTTCATGATTCTTTTTAGCGTTCCATATCCCATCTGTTTTCTCGTTTTTTACCTTTCCCTTTGCCACGCTGGAGCTGCTGCTGTCTAGTTGATCTTTCCTGTTCTCTTCCTGCCTGTTCAATCCCTTTAACAATTGCGTCTAAAATACCCAAACCATTTAGTGCGGTTTTAATTAGCCCATTAAATTCAGGAATTCGAACTTGCATATCCTCATAAGTTTTGCTCTGCTTTTCAAAATCAGTTCTTCCAGTAATACCTTCTCGTTTCATGTAATTCTCGTAGCTATCTCGGGCAATAACAGCCTTTTCATACTCGTTTTTGGTTGATTTTGAAACAAACATTTTTGAAAATGAATTTTTATTTTTGTAGTTTTCAACAATGTCACGATATTTTTCATAATCCTTCAGATAGTTTTCAGCACGATGTAAACGTGAACTGTATTGTTCTGTGTAAGAAACTTTATCTTTAAGTTGCTTGATCTCTTGATGTTTATTGGTCACAAACTTTTCAGTCGCTTCGACAGGAACAATTTTTCCGTTCTTTTTATTAACTTCATTCAACTTGTGAGCTGTTTCATAGCTCATATACTGCATTTCAGATCGTTCGGGGTAGTTAAATGCCACTTGACGGACAAAACCGTTTTTAAGGGCATTCTCGGCATTACTAAGGGCATCAATTTCACGAGCAATCTGTTGACGCTGACTTCGATTTGTTTCAATTAGTCCTGGGCGCTCTGTTTCAGATTTGGCCTGAACCTGTTTAAATTCAATTTCAGTTTCGAATCCAAGCTTTTCACGATGGTAATTTAGTTTTTCTTCAAGCCCGTTAATTTGGTTGAGACAATCAGAAATAACCCCTTCGGCATGTTCTTTTATTGTGCGATTGTCTTTGAATTTCAACGGGTTTAACCAGTTGATTTGTTCAATTTTTTGCAGTTGTTCTTGAATCCTGCCTTGGTTGTGTGCAATCGATTTATATTGAGAGGCAGCTTCATTTATCGTTTGACTTTTCCAAAGAAGAAACTGTTTTCCATTGCTTAATCGTTCTGACGATTTATCAATTTGTTGTCGTCTCTCTGCAATTTTCGGCAGAGAAGGATCTGCTTTTAAATACGTGCGAGCAATTTGTAAATCGTCATGTTCTGCAGGAGTATTGAAGCGTTGTTTTTTCTGTTCAACTTTTCTTTGCTGCTCTTTTTCTTTTCTCGCATTTTCTTCAAATTCTCTTCTAAGTCTTTCGATGAATTCTTCTTGTGATAACTGTGTTGAAGGCTGTTTCGGTTTAACTTCAGTTACTTGTTCAGGCTGACGGACTTGTTCTGTTTCAACATTGCTTTGCTGCACTACTTCTTCTTTCTTACCTGTTAAAAATTTTGCTATAAACTTATCGACCAATTCCTCTGATGAAGAGTGTTCAGGAACAGATTTAACCTTACTTCCTTGTTCAAACTGACGGGCTCTTTCTGCTTCAATAGCCTGTTTTTCTTCACGATATTTTTGTAAATCAACGACCAAACTATTATATTCCTGACGATCACGGTTAATATCGCCTTGTGGAGTCTCTACACCACGCTTTTCCATTTCGTTAGCTACATGGCCAAGGTGGACTGTCGGAAGTTGTTCAAGACCACGGGCTTCATGAGAAAGATGGGAAATCCGTTCTTGCACGCCCTCTCTTTCCAAACTCTTATTTGCATGGTTCGACCACTCTTCACGCCATTGGTTTAATAACTCTTTGTTGTTCCAGTCACGATTTTTTTTGCCGAATCCATCGCTCATAATTTCTCTTGTCGTTAACATGACATGTGCATGAGGATTATTCGAGTCATCACGGTGGATACAGATGTCTGCAATCATGCCTTTATCTACAAATTCTTTTTGTACAAAATCACGAATCAATTCTTTCTGTTGTCCATTCGATAATTCAACGGGCAATGCAATATTTATTTCACGAGCAAGCTGAGAGTCTTTTCTATTCTCGGCTTTTTCAACTGCATTCCAAAGACGTTCACGATCCTTCATCCATTCAGGAGAATTGGAAGGAGCAAGAATCATGGAATCTGGAGTTACTTCTCTGCGATAAAATTTTTCTTCTCCAGTACGTTCGTCTTGCAATTTATCACCCGAGCGATAAGCAGCAGCAGCAACTGCGGATTGACCTTTTCCTCTTGAAAGAACTTGCGCTGAAAAATGATAGATTGCCATGATTCTCACCCCCTCATTATGATATACCCCGCTACGCGAATCCAAATTGACAAAACAAAAATGTGGAATCGTAGATGACACACTTTGAATTTTGGAAACCGCTGACCAGCGGACGGTCTTTAAGTTGCGAAGCAATAGCACACATCGGAACGATGTATAAGTGCACCCTTGTCACTTCGTTCTCTTGGGACATCATACCACACCTCCCTTACCATTCCTAGCTATTGATTGGTTATTTTTCCAATATTACGGTAAACTATAAGACAACTAATAAGAATTGGGAGTTGATTGAATTGACTACACGTAAAACGGATGAAGATCGATTACAGGAATTAGAAAAACAAATTGAACAAATGAAAGCAAGAAAGCAACAAGTAGAGAATAAAATTAAACAAAAGGAACGAAAAGAACGAACTCGTAGATTGATTCAAGTGGGAGCGATATTCGAAAAATACTTTGAGATTGAAGGTGAGGAACAAGCTGAACAAGTCTCATATGCTTTGAAAACTTATGTCGAGAAAAATAAATCTAGTTTTTTAAATATCGATCTTGAAAAATCAAAAGAGAAGGATGCAATAGTTTACAAAGAAGGTGTAGAAGGTTTGTTTATACCCGAAGTAAAGAATACTGGATATAACACAAAAAAAGAGGAACCAAATAATAATATCGAGGAAAAAAAAGAACAAAATGAAAAGTCCATTCCCGAAAATAAAAGCACTGAATATAAACTGAAAGAGGTAAAACAAAACTGAAGACGGTGACATTCACATCATCCATTGAAAAAAAGATCAGCTCAAGCTGATTTCCTAACTGAAGTTAGCTTTAATTCGGCAAGAATGATGTACAAAGGGCAGTGTCAACGGTAAATGTCTGACTGGAGCGTTAGCGAAAGGAATTTAAGGAGTTGACACGTTAAGTGACTCTCCAACCTCTTTTTGATTCTCACCCATGTGAGGACCTGCTACCCGGCGAGGGGGTTGGGGGGCTGCCACTTTTCAAAAGGGGCAAGGTCTTGCTCTTAATCCTTTAACACAAATCAATTTTGTTTCCTCGAATATTTCTTCGTTTTTCTCCAATACACCTAAAAAGCGTTCTAACCCTCTTTAAATGCGTTCTAATTCACTTGTGTAGTTATATTGAATTTTTACTTTAAAAAGCTTTTATGGAGATCCTGAGCGTTTTAAAGGGTAGTTTAATAGAGATGGACAACCCCTAATTACTTTTTTAAGAGAAAAAGAGAATTAAATTTATTTTTACTTTCCACCACCACCACGTTCTTCGCGCGCGTTGTTTGTTGTTGTTTTAAAGAACTTTGTTTAAGTTCTTTGTTTTAAGTGATTTAGGCACCCTCTGAACCCTTGATATGACTGGGTTTGTAAGGTCGAAAGGTAACAGTTTCGGTTCGAAAGGTAACAGTTTCGGTTCCGTAAAGGTAACAGTTTCGGTTCGAAAGGTAACAGTTTCGGTTCGAAAGGTAACAGTTTCGGTTCGAAAGGTAATTAATGATAAAAGGTGTTATACTTATTGTTGACACTGGATTTAAAGATATATATATTGATAGTAAAGTAACAACTTAAGAAAACGATACAAAAGGAGAGATTCCATGAAAGAAAATTACGTTGTTACACAAGGAAATAATTTAATTGAAGCCAGACATAGGAAACCTTTAAATGCTCGGGAGCAAAAAATTATTCTTACAATGGTGTCTATGATTAATCCAACTGATGAGGATTTCACAGAATATGTAATTTCTATAAAAGATTTTCATGAAATGCTCGGTTTACAAGGGAGAGAAAAATATACAGAAATTAAAATGGTGGTAGAAAATTTAATGTCTAAAGTAATTGAAATTCCTCGTGAAGATGGGGGGTGGTTACTAACGCACTGGGTTTCAACTGCTGAATACATGCAAGGAAAAGGTGCAATACGACTCAAATTTGTTCCAGAGTTAAAGCCATATATGTTGCAGTTAAAGAATCAGTTTACGTCATACCGATTAAGCAATATTTTATCCCTTAATAGCACCTATTCTATTCGGTTATATGAACTCATGAAAAAATGGCAACATCTAGGCAAATGGGATTTTTCTGTTGAAGAATTAAGAAGTAAATTAGGAGTTGGTGAAAAAAAATATCCGAGATACGCTAATTTTAAAGCTCGTGTTTTGATGACAGCCATTATAGAAGTAAATGAAAAAACAGACCTCTACATAAGTATTAATGAAAATAAAAATGGACGCAGCGTGGAGCGTATTGGGTTTATAATCCAACACTCGGTCGAAAAAGAAATCAAACTACCCGAACAAAAACAGAAACCTAAACAGCCAGAAAAAGTATTCGAAAATGAAGATGTACGAACTCGTTTGAATGCATTAGCAGAGGGTTATATAATTGATCAATTTTACTTCGCTCAAATGTATCAGGGAGCATCATTTATTTGGAATGATGATGCTGAAAAAGAATTGAGCATGCTCATTCATTATGTGAACGAAGAAGAAAGCGTAAAAAATCCTCTAGGATTTATCAAAAAGAAGTTGCAAGATTGTGCTCAACTTTTTCAAGAAGGATTGCCTATTACGTTCGCCAATTTACAATCAACCAAACGAAAATCGGGACGGGAAGAAAAAGTTCCTGATTGGTTTAATAAAAGAGAAAACACGGCTGACGTACGTACGGAAGATGAAAAAAAAGCATTTGAGGAAGAACGACGAAAATTACTGGAGGAGTTGGGGATGCAGGATAGCCAATGAAAACAAACTAATGAATAAAAAAGGTCGATCTCTCACAAGGGAAATCGACCTTTTTTATTATGTATGTAGCATGCACATGCCATCCAATTATTCCGTATCATTATTTCCAAAACTGATACCATTTTTTATTCTCAGTAGGGGTTATTATTTCTTTTTCTTGAACAGTTGCAGCCATTTGTTTTCTACTTTCTTGGTTTTCTCTTATGGCTGTCATTAACTTTCTGTCTCGTTCTTCTAATTTAGTATCTATATACTCTTGTTGTTTCTGCATGTGTTCAACCAATGACTGAATGACTTTGTTTTGTTCGTGGATGGCTTTATTCATGTCCTGTAAGGCTTCTCCGACATTCACAGTCATCTGTTCACCATCATCGTTCATGGTTATAGTCACAGGGTTGTCTGTATCTACCAAGGCTTTTTCGACTTGCTCCAAACTCTTTCCGTCATCATAGTGTTTCCTAATAGTAAGGATAATTGAAATCGACTCAGAAGCTATAAAATAGCTTTTTCCCTTCTTTTGAACATTTAGGTGGTGTCCGTGATTCCTAATGTACCTACGAATGGTTGCGTTTGGTATGTTTGTTTGTTTCTCAACCGCTAATACAGTTAGCCATTCAACGTCTTTGTTCATGCAGTCACCTCACCCCGTTCACCATCTAGTCATTATAGAGTAGTTCGCTATCTATCAAGGAAATCCTGCGGTTACGGTCATGATTGCAGTCACGGATTCGTTCATGCGGTCACGGCCAAATAAAAAAGACCGTCCATGACCGGTCTTCTGCCAATATACACCACTTGTTTACATAAGATCCGTTCACGGAAGTATTCAAGATGAAAATTAATTTGCTTCAACAATATAGGGAATTAGATGTTTTGCATCACGGTCAACACCACATATCAAGGCTGACCCACGTTGATACTGCCAAGGTAAACCTATAAAATAAAGACCTTTAATCGGACTTATACCTCTTTCCTGAACAGGTTTTCCATTTGATGAAGTAGCACCATCTATACGAATCCAATCATAGGAAGGAATAAAACCGGTTGACCATACAATATTTTCGAATGAATGTACGCTATTATCTTCAAACAGAACTTCATTTCCCTTGACCCTAACTACCTTTGGCTTTACATTAACTTTACGTTCAGTTATTAATGTTTTTAATTTGTATCCAAAGATAGGATCACTTTGTTTCCTAAACCAACTTCCCTTTTTTGTATTGACTCCAGCATACAATAGTCCAAAAAGTTCTAACCAGTAAAATATGCTTTTTCCTAAAAAACGAAGTGGCAAAAACTTAAATGGATGACTTACAGCCAAGGTTACATTTCTCTCTTGTGCTAATTCAACTGCAATTTGTGCCCCTGAATTCCCTCCCCCCACCACTAATACTGAACCTTTTAGAATTTGCTTAGGGGAAAAATACGAGGAAGAATGAATTTGAAATGGCTTTTCCCCTTTATCTAGTATAACTGGTGGAACAAAAGGTTTTTGAAACGCACCTGATGCAATCACAACTTGATTTGCTTCAATGATTCCTTGATTTGTTTCTACCTTGAACGTTTCACGGTTCTTTTTTATATTAATTACGCTGGTATTGAGTTTCACAGGTAAACCAAAATGAGTGGCGTAGTGCTCTAAATAATCGGCCATTTCATCTTTTGTAGGAAATCCATTTGATGAACCATTCATTTGTAACTTTGGTAGAGAACTGTACTTTCGAGAGGTAAATAATTCTAATGAATCGTAGCGTTGTCTCCATGAATCTCCAATTCTTACGTTAGAGTCTAATAGAATAAATGAAAGCCCTTCTTGCTTTAAATAGGACCCCATAGCAATCCCTGCTTGCCCTGCTCCAACTATAACTACATCATAATAGTCCATTTATTTACCCTCCTCGATTTAGTCTCTAAATTCTTCATTAAAATGGTCATTTGAATGTTAGTATATAAAAGTTCATTCAAACAATCAATAAGTTTGGATGAACAGCTTTTTTCAATCTATATCTTTATTTTACTAACCTGCGGGTTAGTTGAAGAAGAAAATCGATTTAGCAAAACGAGATCCGCAACACATTTAATGTTGAACGTGAATGTATGCTGCATGCATCTCAGGTTTACATAACGCCAGTTCACGGAAGTAATTAACTACATTACTCATAAAGAAAAAGCTACCCTGTAATGGCAGACAATTCATGAGATCAATCCCCAAAACATCGATTCGATTGTGTCACTTCTGTCCGTTTTCGACTAACATCAATAAGAAGTTTGTACATTCTATGAAAACTTTTAAAAAGTGTAGAAAATTGTTAGTTCAGTATTTGTTTATTGTTTCATAAATATGTTAAACTAAAACCATCACGTGATAGTTTGGAGGCGAGCCTATTGGGAAGGATAAACTAAGAATTGGGGAATTAGCCGATATTGCAGGTGTGTCCAAACGGACAATCGATTATTATACAAACTTGGATCTTTTAAAACCGTCACGTTCCGATACAGGCTATCGTTTTTTTGAACTGTCTGATGTTGAGCAGTTACATAAGATTTCGCATTTGAAGGGACAAGGTTTCTCACTAGAAGAAATTAAAGAGAAGCTGGCGTTTCATGATTCTAGCGAGCAGGTGCTGGAGAAAGCACTCCTAGTAAAAAATAATCTTCAGGAACTTTTGGTTTTATTAAAAAGAGCAGATCGGGAAAACTCTTCGATTAAGGAGAGCATTACTCATGACACTCTGCCTGTAATTCAAGCTTTATTACAATTACTTGTATAATTCAACACGCGAAAGTAGCAAACAATCATTTCAGGAGGTGGAGACCTTGCTTAATGTAAGGTTGACATAGTGGAAATATTAAATTTAGGATTAGTCGCATTACTGATTGCTTTAACAGCTTTCTTTGTAGCAACAGAATTTGCATTAGTAAAAGTTAGAAGCACAAAAATTGATCAACTAGTTGCAGAAGGACGAAAAGGTGCGATATCTGCAAAGCATGTGACCACTCATTTGGACGAGTATCTCTCGGCCTGCCAATTAGGAATTACAATTACCGCTTTAGGGCTTGGTTGGCTCGGTGAACCAACAGTCGAGGCAATGCTACATCCACTGTTCGAAAAATTCGATGTAGATCCATCTGTTTCCCATGTTCTTTCCTTTGTCATTGCCTTTGTCTTTATCACTTTCCTACATGTTGTAGTGGGAGAACTTGCTCCGAAGACAATAGCAATCCAAAAAGCAGAAGCATTGACATTGCTTTTTTCTAAACCAATAATGTGGTTCTATAAGTTAATGTTTCCCTTTATCTTTGTGTTGAATGGGTCAGCTCGTTTGCTTTTAGGTCTATTCGGATTTAAATCAGCATCGGAACACGAAGTTGCTCATACTGAAGAAGAGCTAAGGAGCATTTTATCTGACAGCTTTAAAAGTGGGGAAATTAATCAGTCCGAACTGAACTATGTTAACAAAATGTTCGAATTCGACAACCGAATTGCAAAAGAGATTATGGTGCCACGGACTGAAATGGTAACGTTCTCCTCAAATGTTACTTTCGATGAAGTAGCATATACAATCCAAGAGGAAAGATATACACGTTATCCCATTTACGAGGGTGATATAGATAATATCATAGGTTTTATCAACAGTAAGGATTTGCTATACTTTACTCTCGGAGATCGCTCGTCCTTAGAGTCATTCTCCATTAAAGACTTGTTGCATCCGATACCTGTGGTAATCGAAACATTGCCCATTGATGAGGTTCTAAAAAGAATGCAAAACGAACGGTCCCAATTATCGCTTGTTATCGATGAATATGGCGGTACGGCTGGAATGGTAACAATCGAAGACATCCTTGAAGAAATTGTCGGGGATATACACGATGAATTTGATGTAGATGAGATCGCAGAAATCACAAGAATTGCAGAAGACCATTATATCGTCAGTGGTAAAGTATTGATAGAAGAAATCAATGAATTACTTGGAACATCATTGAAAAAGGATACTGTAGATATGATTGGCGGATGGTGCTTATCGCAGAATTACGATCTCGAAGAAGGAGAAGATATTGAGCAAGATGGCTTCCTTTTTATAATCAAAGAGCTAGACGGGCATCAAATACGCTATATAGAAATTCGGAAAACCGAATAGACTATTCAGTTATGAAAAAGAGGATAGCATATCATGAGGCCACTGAAAAACTTAAGTTTTTTAATGACTTTCTAAAAAAGACGACTTTAAAGTCGTCTTTTTGATTAGTTCCTTTCCTCCCTCGTAGATTACCATTCCAACTACAAAACCCAAAATCATCTTAAAAAAGTTCATAGGTTTCATTTACACCATGAATCTGCCTTTAACATCACCATGATTTAACATTCAATCTGTTTCAAAACGGAGATATTTAGCCAACTCTTGTTGTACTAAACTGCTCAGTTAGTTGAACAAGAACTACATTCTCTCGCTGAATGGTCTTGTATCTTCTATACACATCAGGTTAACATAACGCTTGTTCTCGGCAGTTGATTCTGATAGGCAACCCTTTGAGCAAATTATGGGGAAAACTACTGCTGAAAGAACAGTTAAAACTATCGAATTTGTACAATAGATAATTTCGCTAACGGGTGCTTTAATTTTCTTAAACTAGTTGAAAAAATTTACCTATCGGAAGCTTTAAGAATCAACTATCTCGGCAAGTATTCCTGCAACTTGTGACAAAGTTGTGAATTGTCATTTCTCCGTCATAATACGACATTTTTTTGAAGAAAGTATGTTGTACAATGTACTAGTTGTTTCTGAACCTACTAGATATAGACCGCATAATTTGAAGCCGAATATATTATATGGAGGAAGATTTGTGAAAAGGTTATTAGATGAGAAAACGTTATTGCTTCAGATTGGAATCAAGAGAAAAGTCATGTATAGAAGAGCAAAAACTTTTGGGTATACGCACCCTCTTGTTGTCTCGTGCAGTCAAGAATTGGATGTGTTGATCAATAGATATCTAGAAAATCAATCCATCCAGGATTCAAGTTTATCCTATTTGCATAAATGAAATTCTCGGAAGTATTTTTATTCAAATCAAAGACCAATCCCATTATCAGAAGTACTGATCCTCTGAATACACAATCTGCACAAAAAAAAGAAGCTCAGATTTCTCCGACCTTCACAATGTTCTTGTAATGCTTAACTTACGATACATCGCTATTACCTTTATATTTTCTCGTTCCCATACTTCATTCCTCAGCATAGGAATCTTGAATTGTTTCTCCATTTCAGTCATTAAACTGGACAGTAGAATGTCTTTTCTCGGTTGGTCTGTATGGATTATTTTTTCATACTCCCTCTGATAATCTGAAAGTGATTTCTTGGCCATCATTTTCCCCTTAGCAGGTACTGATAAAAGCGTTCAGTGACTTCCTCAGCCCCTTCAAAGAACATAGGACCGGTTAACGCCTCTGTACATGCTGCCTTTAATTCGTCATCACTGTAAGCCTCAAAATCCCACATAAACGACCAGTTCCACACTGGAATAGAAATCAGAACATAATGATCAGTATGTACAAAATAAGTCTTAACCTCCCCATAACCACTATTAGAAAACTCTTCAAATGTTTCAACCGTTAATCTTTCCATCATTGTTTGCCCCCTTTAGTTACTTCTCTTTTGGCACGGATTAGTGTGCTTTTAGAAATCCCTGTAATTTCTTCTACTTGCGTATAAGAATTCGTTTTCAATAGCTGTAGAGCGTGTGTTACTTGTTTTTTAGTGAATTTTTTTGGTCTACCTTCACGGAAATCAGGATTCTGCTTCGCAATGGCTTTCCCCTCTGCTAATCGTTCAACGATCATATCCCTGTCAAATTCCGCAATGGCTGATAACATTCTTAAAATTAATCTGCCCATTG
>NZ_VOBC01000009.1 GCF_008369195.1 Sporosarcina sp. ANT_H38
CGTCCTGAGCCAGGATCAAACTCTCCATAATAGAAGAAAATGAATAGCTCATTTCTTGCTGACTAAGGAGGAATCAAATTCCTCCCCCGAATCCGAAGATTCTAGTGTGTGTTTTTTTCGTCCGACCAAAGTCGACTTACTAGAAACGTTTTGCTTAAGTGCGTTAGCACTCTCGCTGTATTTCATTGATGTTTTGCTGTTCAGTTTTCAAGGTTCATTGTTATGGAATCAAGTTGCATTCCCTTGTGTGTTTCGCGTCCCTCACTGGCGACATACATAAGATTACTACGTATCCAAACATAAGTCAACACTTTATAACAAACTTTCATAAAAATATTGCAAAAGCGCATAGCGTAGCGATTCCTGGTATCCCTAATACAGCGAGTAATAGTCCTGACGCAATGTTTACGGGCACATAGATACCCACAAAGCCCCCTGCCACATTCATTGCGAAAAGAACAAGGAATGCGAACGCCAATCGAAACCAATAGATCGATAAACGTTCCAAAGCTTTTTGGATATGTTTCTTATCCACCACCACTAATAGAAGAAGGACCAATATAACGACAACAATACCGATAACTTTCACGGGAAACACTCCTTTTCAATGAATGGTCCATTCTATGCAGTCCCGTGAAAATATATCAATCCTTGCCTAACTGTCGAGCTTTCGCCTCTTTGTATAAATAAAAGTGTTTACACTCGGCTATTTTCCGCCTAGCAATCACTTCTTGGTCATAATCATTAAGATATCTCTCAATACTCCGCGCTCGTTCCCACTCTTCTTTCGTTTCTACCATTAATGAATGAAGATGTTCATCAAACTCTTTTTTCAACTTACTCTTTCTACCAAACACTGAAGCGGACCCCCTATAACTCCCGGCGACCTTCCAGTGCCTTCGATAATGTAACTTCATCCGCATATTCTAAATCGCCACCGACAGGTAAACCATGTGCAATCCTTGTTGTTTTAATTCCCGAGGGTTTTACAAGCCTCGAAATATACATCGCGGTTGCTTCTCCTTCTATTGTAGGGTTCGTTGCTAAAATTAATTCCTCAACCTCTTCATTCTGCAATCGAACTAGCAGGGATGGGACATTAATATCTTCAGGACCAACCCCGTCCATCGGAGAGATGGCACCATGAAGAACATGATAAAGCCCTTTGAAATCCCTCATTTTCTCCAAAGCAATAACATCTTTCGGATCTTGAACAACACAAATTACCGAACCATCGCGTTGTGTATCCTGACAAATATGGCAGGGGTCGATATCTGTAATATGTCCGCAAACTGAACAAAAACGCAGATTCCGTTTAGCGTCAACAAGGGCTTTTGCAAAATCCAACACAGTATCTTCCTTCATGCTTAAGACAAAAAACGCCAGACGACCCGCTGTTTTCGGGCCGATACCTGGCAATTTCATAAAACTATCCATCAGTTTTGATATTGGTTCAGGGTAATGCATTCGTGTACCTCCTAGAACATTCCTGGCAGGTTCAACCCTTTTGTGAATTGACCCATCGTCGAGTTCGTTAATTCTTCTGCTTTAGACATAGCATCATTAGTAGCAATAACAATAAGGTCTTGTAGCATTTCAACATCCTCCGGATCCACTACAGACGGATCGACGATTACTTCGACAACTTGCTTATCTCCAGATACGATGACTTTCACCATGCCTCCACCCGCCGCGCCCTCAAGACGTTTTTCACCGAGCTCTTCCTGTGCTACAGCCATTTGTTTTTGCATTTTTTGCATCTGTTTCATCATGCCTTGCATATTTCCCATACCCTTCATGTTCGTTTCCTCCTCTAATTTTTAATCGTCATGAACTTCTATGAAATCTTTCCCAAAAATCTTTTCTGCCTCAGTTACAATTGGATCCGCATTTTCCTGCTCTGCTTCCTTTACAAAAGAAAGCATTTCATCGTCAGGTGCCCCTTCATCGGAACTTTCCGGTTCTTGTTGTTTAACAAGACCGTTTTTTCGAATGAAGTCTCCCCTTACACTCAACCAACCATCTTCAGGGACATACACGACTTCATACGCTTTCCCGGTTCGTGAACGTAAAGCATCAGACAGACCCGACCGAAGTGACGTATTTTCAGATGCCATTAGGCAATGGATTTCATATTTGAATTTTAACACAAAAGCATTCTCTGATGCTGCGACCGGTTCTGTTTCTTCGAGAATTGCAGCATGTGACCTTTGCATCGTCTGCATCATTCCCGCCCACTCTTCACGAATCGTCTTGATGTCTTGTTTTGTCGCAGATTTCAATACTTCATGTATTTTACCTGTTGGAACTTTGAAACCTTGCGATGATTTTGATGCATTTTTCCGCGGTTGTGCGGATTGTTCTGCACCTGTTTGCTTATTCATCCCACCACTAGACATTTGTTGTTGCAACTCCACGATTGTGCGTTCAAGTTCCGCCACCTTCTGTGTAAGTCCTGGGTCAACAGCGTGATTGCTACCACCGACCTGTACAGGGCTGTCAAGATGAATCATTTTCAAAAAGGCAGATTCAATATAGACTTTCGCGTGATTCGAGAACCGCATTTCCTGTTGCGTTTTTGCTAGTATATCGATGAATAAATACAACGTATCCATTTCAAATCGTTGTGCCATTTCCACAAACCGTTCATCGCCGGGTATGAGTTCGAGTAAATCTTTTAAGCTGGGTGCTGTTCGTAGTAGAAGAAGATCCCTGAAAAAGGTAATTAGATCTTCTGCTAGTCTGGAAACATCTTTCCCCTCCGCAATAAGTCGATCAAACAATGTTAGTACCACGCCAGCATCTTTGCCGAGCAGCGCCTCCGCCAACTGATAGAAAATATCTTCGCCAATTGATCCAGTTACAAGAAGTGCATCTTCAATTGTTATCTTGTCTCCACTGAACGACACAACTTGATCGAGCATACTGAGTGCATCACGCATTCCTCCTGAAGCCGCCTGCGCAATTACTTTCAAAGCACTTTCATCAGACTCAATACCCGTATCCGCAAGCACTGTCTTCATTCGATCAGTAATATCAGCAGGTGTAATCGGTTTAAAATCAAAGCGCTGACATCTCGAAATAATCGTCAATGGCAGTTTATGCGGTTCCGTAGTTGCCAAGATAAATACGACATGCGATGGCGGTTCCTCAAGTGTTTTCAAAAGCGCGTTGAATGCCGAATTTGATAACATATGTACCTCATCGATAATATACACTTTAAAACGAGCATTCGACGGGGCAAACCGCACTTTTTCAATAATGTCTCGCATTTCCTCAACACGCGAGTTCGAAGCCGCATCAAATTCGATGACATCCGTATTCGACCCTTCTGTGATGCTGATACACGTCGGACATTCATTGCATGGTTCTTTTGCTGGGCCATTTTCACAATTTAACGCTTTAGCAAAAACTTTCGCGGCACTTGTCTTTCCCGTACCTCTTGGACCCGAGAAAAGATAAGCATGTGTCGTCTTATTATGAAGGAGGGCGTTCTGAAGTGTCTGTTTCACATGTTGCTGTCCGGACATCTCAGCAAATGACTGAGGCCGATATACGCGGTAAAAAGCTTGATACACCAACAGTTTCCTCTCCTTTTGACGCAATGCGCTAATGTCTCCATTATAGCATAAACGTACATACTAATCCCTTTTCTAGACAACAAGAAAAGCGTGATCGCCTGGCAAGCCCAACAAGCGCTGTGAAACCATTGAAAATAGGCGTTATTTCCCTTTACTCAATGGCTCCTCAGCGAAAGATGCAGGCAACCCAAGGTCGCCACGTCCTGTGGATCCAAGGGGCTAGGCGCTGAAGTCTAGACAACAAAAAACTCGTCCGCAGAAACGGACGAGTCGAATTGTGAAATTAATGCCGTGCACCTTCCTCTGACAGCCGCACATAAGCGTTACTCTCGTCGCCAGCTCGGTCTAGGCGACCCCGCGGCACATGAGAAAATCCACTTAATGCTGCTTCCTTCCGGACCTGACATGGTTCATAGGTTCCCATTGCGCGGGACCCAAACGTCAACACTGCGTGCAAGAGGCAGGCCCTACAATACGGACAGCCTCGGGAAGGGATTCAGTCTTGCTAGAGCGGATTGCAAGTTACAGGACACCGCTATCTCCCCACCTAGCACGGCATTTACAAGTATACTCAATTTACTAGGTTAAATCAAATAATATCATATAAACAAAATTATTTTCATGAAATTGTTGACACTGGATTTCATACGTGATAAATTATTAATTGTTGATACGGAGGTATACCCAAGCTCGGCTGAAGGGATCGGTCTTGAAAACCGACAGGGGAGTCAAATCCCGCGGGGGTTCGAATCCCTCTACCTCCTCCATTTTTTCAACTAAACTTATATTCTTGAAATCGAATTCGTTAGTAGATAACGAATTTTTATTTTGCCTATTAATACTAATTAAACCTCAAGAAGCGGACCCATTTAACTGGTCCGCTTCTTTTTTGTTCAAATGTAAGAACGTATATTTTATCGACAAGGATTGGTGTCTAGACTCTAGTGCCGGCGTTGCAACAGGAAATGCCGAGTCTAATCGGCCAGTGTTTTTCGGGTCTACCGAGGCGCTTGCTCTTTTCTTAATTCAATCATCGCACCCTCAATAGATGGTTTGACAGCAATACAATCATAGTACGGAAACTCAGCTGCCAATCGCATTGCCAATTCGCTCTCAACGCCTTGTTTCACAGCCACGAATAAAGAAGGACCCGCGCCACTTATTGTCACGCCGTACGCACCACGCTCCTGGCAAACTTTACGAATACGGTCGAATTCCGGAAATAACTTCTTGCGGTATGGCTCGTGAAAAGTATCCTTTTCCATCATACGCCCCGCCGTTTCCCAATCATCTCGAGCAATCGCCGCCGAGAGCACGTTCGCAGCTGCACTGCTACGTGTTGCTTCTGCGTGCGAGAGTTCGCCTGGTAGAAGCCCCCTAGATGCTTCCGTCAGCAATGCCTCAGGCGGAACAAGTATCACTGCTCCCATTTTCGGTTCCGGAATATGGACGATATCCATTGCCACGCCATCGAAATAAGAAATTGTCACTCCCCCAAGAAGCGCAGCCGAAATATTATCCGCATGCCCTTCGTACCCACTGCCTAAAAGCACTTTTTCCTTCTCGGAAAGATTCAATACAAGAAGCTGATTCGCAATTTCAATTCCTGCCGCAATTGCTGTTGCACTGCTTCCAAGTCCTTTACCAAGCGGAATATCCGACTGAATGATAAGCCGTGATACAGGCACAACAAGTCCTTTACGGTCAGCTATATCAGTAACAGTCTTCACAATTAAATTATCTTCTCCGGTTGGTAAATCTTCAAAACCATCGTCTTTATACGTAACTTCCCAATCCTCTGACGGCGATACGTCCACCGTCATATAAAGGTTAAGCGCAAGTCCGATACTGTCGAAGCCTGGACCAAGATTTGCCGTCGATGCAGGTACGACAACGGAAAAACTGGATTCCACCATTACTTTGTCCCCGCCTTCAACCTACTTAGAAATGCATCAAATTGCTCCCGTGACATCATTGGTTGCTCTTTATTTACTTCAATAGCTGTATCAGGATCTTTTAATCCATTACCCGTCAATACCGCAACTACAGTTGAACCTTTTTTCAATAAGCCGCTCTCCACTTGCTTTTTAACACCTGCAATTGATGCGCACGAGCCAGGTTCTGCAAAGATACCTTCAGAAGAAGCAATTAAACTATATGCTTCTAAAATCTCTTCATCCGTTACAGCAAGGATGGTTCCATTTGATTCCGCTAAGGCTTTGTTGGCAAGTTCCCAACTTGCGGGATTGCCGATTCGAATCGCTGTTGCAACCGTTTCAGGGTTTTCGAATACGCGATTATAAACAATCGGAGCAGCTCCGTCAGCTTGTACACCAAGAAGAACCGGTAGCGTCGTCCCCTTCTTATCAGCATATTCCTTGAACCCTTTCCAAGCCGCAGAAATATTACCCGCATTCCCAACCGGAAGCGCGAAAATATCTGGTACTTTTCCAAGTTGCTCAATCGTTTCAAATGCAATTGTCTTTTGACCTTCAAGGCGATACGGGTTAACCGAGTTCACAAGCGCAACGTCTCCCGTGCCCGCCGCCCGCACCATTGCTAATGCCTCATCAAAGTTGCCTTCGATTTCTACGATTTCTGCACCATACATTTTTGCTTGCGCTAGCTTCCCAAGTGCGATTCGCCCTTCCGGAATAACAACAATTGTACGCATTCCAGCACGCGCACCATATGCCGCTGCCGATGCAGACGTATTACCCGTCGATGCACAAATTAGAACCTTTTTCCCTTCTTCTTTCGCCTTTGCGACCGCCATAACCATGCCCCGGTCTTTAAATGAACCAGTCGGATTCGTTCCTTCCGTCTTCACGTAAAGGTTGATGCCCCATTGCTCCGATAAATTTGTCATATGAATGAGAGGAGTATTCCCTTCCTGCAACGTCAATGCTGGCGTATTTTCTGTCACCGGTAACCATTCTTTATATTCCTCAATTAATCCATTCCATCTTTTCATCATTCTTCCCCCTCTACCCGGTAGTGGCTTAGTACTCCGACTACCTCTGGTGTTTCGTTCAATTCATTCATAATATCTAAATGCTGTTGTCGAGAAATCTGGTGCGTGATGAAAATTAGTTCTGCATCAGCTGCCTTTTTATCGGAATGCTGAACAACTGTCGCTAGGCTTGCACCGTGCTTGCTATAAATTGACGTTAACTTCGTCAAGACACCGACTTCATCTCTCACGCAAATACGGTGGAAATAACGTGCGAACTTATCGCTATCACTTTTCACTTTCCGCTCAAACTGCGGCGCGTGTAACCTTTTACCATTGACACCTAGTAGTAAATTACGGCACGCTGCTACAATATCTCCCGTTACGGATGTGGCAGTCGGCAGTGATCCTGCCCCCGGTCCATAGAACATTGTCTCCCCAACGGCATCTCCATAAATATATACTGCATTGAACTCATTGTTCACAGACGCCAATGGGTGTGAATTCGGGAAAAGCACAGGCTCTACTGCCACTTCGATACCATCTTCATTCTTTTTAGCTGAACCCGCCAACTTTACTGTATAGCCGAACTGCTCAGCCAACTCGAGATCACCTTCCCGAATTTCCTTCATCCCTCTCACAAAGACATCTTCCAGACGGATTTCTGTGGAAAAAGACAATGAAGACAAAATGACCATTTTACGTGCCGCATCTATTCCATCAACATCCGCCGATGGATCTGCTTCTGCAAACCCGAGCGCTGTCGCCTTTGCCAATGCATCTTCATAAGACATCTTTTCATGTTTCATTTTTGTCAAAATAAAGTTCGTCGTCCCATTCACAATACCCGTCAACGCCCGGATCCGATCAGAGGCAAGACCATCTTCAAGCGTGCGGATTAAAGGAATTCCACCGCCAACACTCGCTTCGTAAAACAAGTCACACTTGTTTTCATCCGCTAACCTCAGTAACTCGGGTCCAAACTCCGCCATGACGTCCTTGTTTGCTGTTACGACCCCTTTGCCAGCACGCAGTGAGCGTTCAATCGCCTCTTTCGCATCATAAGTGCCGCCCATCACTTCTACTATTAAATCTATTGACGAGTCTTCTAGAACTTCATACAGATTGTCAGTAAACGCTTCTAGAGGAAGAGGTGTTTCCCGATCTTTATGTAAGTTTTTCACGAGAACTTTTTTTATTTTGACAGGGACACCAAGCTTATGATGCAAGTCTTCTTGATGATCCTGCAATATTTTAGCCACTCCGCCGCCAACAACCCCGAATCCTAATAATCCAATGTTAATTTCATTTTTCATTGACGATTCTCCTAACTGTATGTACACTATGAAAAAACAATCGTTCTCCGCATAAAGACATTATAGTGAAATATTCGGATAATAACAACCCTGTTTGTGATAAAATTGCAGAATAAGTAGATTCAACCCACTATATAATAGATTGGATTTGATGTATGTGAAAGTTTGTAAATTCGGTGGCACTTCTGTAGCATCCGCCGACCAAATAAAAAAAGTTGCCCAAATCGTAAAAGCTGATCCTGCCCGTAAAATCATCGTTGTCTCGGCACCCGGAAAACGCTTTAATTCGGATGAAAAAGTAACAGATTTGCTAATCCAACTTGCTGAAAAGGCTCTTAATGAGGAAGATATAGAACAAGAACTGATGGGAGTAGTAGAACGCTACGAACAAATCGCGGCCGGACTCGGTCTTGCAAAGGGAATTATATCCATTATTAAAAGTGATTTGCAAGAACGTCTCACTAACAACAAAAGCGACGCCAACCTTTTCATGGATTGCTTAAAAGCATCTGGAGAAGATAACAACGCGAAGCTCATTGCAGCTTACTTCACACATATTGGAATGGATGCAAACTATATGTGTCCAAAAGATGCCGGTCTACTTGTCAATGAACGGCCCGAACGGGTGCGCGCGTTGCCCGAAGGCGATGATCGTTTAGTACAGTTACGGGATAAATCCGGCATAATTGTTTTTCCAGGTTTTTTTGGCTACACAAAAGACGGAACACTTAGAACATTCAACAGAGGCGGATCGGACATAACAGGATCTCTGCTAGCAGCAGCTACAGAAGCTGAACTGTATGAAAACTTTACAGACGTTGATTCTGTCTTTGCAGCCAACCCAAATATTGTCGATAGTCCAGTCGGCATTGATAAAATGACTTACCGTGAAATGCGAGAACTATCCTACGCTGGATTCTCCGTCTTTCACGATGAAGCGCTCATGCCCGCATTCCGTCGTTCCGTTCCTGTGTGCATTAAAAACACCAACAATCCGCAAGCTCCAGGAACACTTATCGTCAATGAACGAAATTACTTTGCACAGCCAGTCATTGGCATTGCAGCAGATAGCGGATTTTCCACTCTGTTTGTCGATAAATATTTAATGAACCAGGAAATTGGGTTTGGAAGAAAGTTATTACAAATCTTAGAGGAAGAAGAAATTCCATTTGAACACACGCCTTCCGGAATCGACAATTTGTCCGTCATCATCAGAAGCAAATTCCTCAACGCTGATAAAGAAGCGCGGATTATACATCGGGTGAAAGAAGAATTGAATGTGGATCACGTCCACATGCATTCCAATTACTCTATGATTGTTCTTGTAGGCGAAGGAATGCGCCATTCCACTGGACTAGCTGCTCGTGCCGCCTCAGCCATCTCACGTACAGGCGCCAGTATCCAGATGATTAACCAAGGTTCTTCAGAAGTGAGTCTTGTATTCGGTGTCCACAAAGCTGACGAAAACAAAATCTTAAAAGAACTGTATGCCGAGTTTTTTCTGAAGTCTGCGGTGCTTTCTAACTAAATAATGAATGCAATTGAATTCGCTAGGGCCCTCAGGGATGCCTCCCGCTCTAAGCCAAGCAGCTTCACCGCCAATCTTAGGGCTTCGGCTATCCCCGTTAAAGCGCCTACGCTTAATGAGTTTATAATGGTATTCAATTATACAATATACATATAGAACAAAGGGAACACCGTCTCATTGGATGCTGTGCTATTTTTCTTAACACGAAGGCATAAACATACCCGGAAATTGCTTAACAATGGCACCTGCAATCATATCCGACATCTCTAAAGCTTGCGCTTCGATTTTATCGAACACTTCAATATCAGCCTTATAGTTTTTCTGAAGCATATAAACCGCTTCCTGTTTAGTTAAAGCCAAATGCGTATAAAACATTTTCCTTACCTCTTCTTTCTCTAAATACGGATTAATACTGCTTAAAAAATCAACAATCTCATCTGCGTTACGGTACCATTGCTTCTCTTTTTCCGTCGCTGTTGCTGAATCCCCTTTTGTAGCTGCCGTTACTAATTCGGCGGCTAGTACTAAATGCTCCCTAATAAGCTCAGTGTATCTATCCGCAATTTTATCGCCATAAAAGGGCCGTAAGCTATTCCCCAAATCAGTCGCATTTCTCAAAAGACGCTCTTGGACAGACGGTAAATCCGGCAAGCCGAATACGATGCCCATAATCGTCATCCTCGTCCAGTTAACATGCTCCATCCAGAGCAGCCGATTCATACTCATAAATTCGACTTCCGCCTTACTTATGCAACATCTTCCATATAAATCGACTTGGTTATTCAAGATATACCTGACGGGCGCTGTATATTGTGAATATGGTCCCTGGTAGCTAGAGTTTTTAACCGCCCCAACAAGATAAGAAGGTATTTCATTTGAATAAGGGTTCACTTCACAATCACTCCTGTAATCCTTATTTTTATTCAAATAAACTTATAAGGAAATTGCTTTACAATCGATTTTGTAATCATATCCGCCATTCCCAATGCTTCCGTCTCCATTTTGTCAAAGGCTTCTATACCAGTCTTGAAGTCTTTGTTAAACAAGCTGACCGTCCCTTGTTTAATAATTGATAAATGTTCGTAAAACATTTTTCTGAAGTCTTCTAGTGATAAATAAGGATTGATGCTATTCCAAAACATCACAATCTCCTCCCCATTTTGAAACCACTCTTTTTCTATATCCGTCGCCTTTTCAGTATTTTCTTCTGCTGTGGCCTCTACCAAGTCCCCTGCAAGCGTTATATGTTCCTTCAACAATTGACTATATTTCTGCGCAGCAGTCACACCATAATAAGGTTTTATTGCCTCGCCCATATCCCGCGTATTTTGCAAAAGACGCGCAACAACAAAACTTGCGTCCGGCGTGTCAAAAACAAGGCCACTAACTGTCCCCCGCGTCCACGCCACATGTTCACTCCAAAGACGTCGGAACAAGTTGCCCAGTTCGATAGTTGCTTTACTCATGCAATTACAAGGCTGTATTGGATACCAGCACACGATTCCCCAACAATTATTCACTCACCTTCACTCCCAAATCTCCCACAAGTGTAAACACTACATCGTATTCGAAAACGGTGAGATTTGTGAATTAAAAAATGCAACCCGTGTCGAGGGCTGCATTTTGGTAGTTTATTTTACTTCTTCAAAAGCGATGTCTGCTTGAGGGAATGCCCGATTTTATCGACAATCGTTTCCACCTCACCGGGATTATTAATAAGATCATAGTCATTAATATCAAGACGTAAAACAGGGCACGCATTGAATGAATTAATCCAATTCTCATACCGCCCGTGCATCTCTTCCCAATAAGTAATTGGTGTCTCCTGTTCCATTACACGACCGCGTTCTTTAACACGTGAGATAATCCCGTCAAGTGGTCCCTCCAAATAAACAAGCAAATCAGGATGCGGGAAGTATGGCGTCATGACCATCGCTTCGAACAGATTCGTATACGTATCATAATCAACGGGATTCATCGTCCCTTTTTCCATATGCATTTTCGCAAAAATGCCTGTATCTTCATAAATCGACCGGTCTTGGATAAAACCACCGCCATATTCGAAAATCCGTTTCTGCTCCTTGAAACGCTCTGCAAGGAAATAAATTTGTAAATGGAAGCTCCATTTTTCAAAGTCCTTGTAAAAAAGATCAAGGTACGGATTCTGCTCAACATTTTCAAATGATGTCCTGAAGTTTAGTGCATCCGCAAGTGCCTGCGTCATCGTCGACTTGCCTACACCAACAGTCCCTGCAATTGTAATGACAGCATTTTGTGGAATGCCATATTTTTCACGTAAGTTCATTCAAAGTAACTCCTTTTCGTATCGTTGCATCGACAGTATCTAAAATGAATTGCAGATCCTTTTCATTGTTAACAAAATCAAGATCATCTCCATTGAAACGAAGAACAGGAATTTCAGGATGCGCAGTTTCAAAATACGTTATGAACGTTTCGTAATCTTCAGCAAGCTGCTGTAAATAAGCAGGATCCATGTTTTTCTCAAATTCACGCCCGCGTATGGAGATGCGCTTCATGAGCGTGTCCAAACTCGCGTGGAGGTAAATAATGACGTTTGGCACAGGCATGTCCTGCGTCAAAATCTTATAGATCTCCTCATACTTCACATATTCTTCAGGAGCTAGAGTCCTTTTTGCGAAAATGAGATTTTTAAAAATATGATAATCGGCAACGACCGGTTTCTTTTCAATCAATATTTCGTTTTTTGTATCACTAAGCTGCTTGTATCGATTACAAAGAAAAAACATTTCAGTTTGGAAGCTCCATTCCTCAATGTTATTGTAAAATTTATTTAAAAATGGATTTTCATCCACAATCTCTTTTAGCTGATGGAATTGCTGTATGTCCGCGATTGCTTTAGAAAGTGACGTTTTCCCAACTCCAATCGGACCTTCGACTGCTATGAACGGAACAGACATCAGTAATCCTCCTTCATGTCATATTTATATAACGCTCTTCATTTTATCACACAGGTGAATTGAAATACAGAGTACACATCTGTCTTAAGCATTAAACAGTATTTTTCCACGTGGAACAATTTGAAGGAATGCAATTTCAGTTCGTCCCGTCCTGCGGCTGGCGAACCCGTAAAGTTTTCGGGATGAATTATATCCCGAGCATCTGGCGGCTACAGCCAGACAATATCCAATATAAGTGTGGAATGACAATAATGATGTTACATTTACAATTAAGTTAATCTTCAATCAGCTGAGCTCTTACCCCCCGTTAATGTGTAATGAATTAGGTGCATTACTCCAAAGCAAAAAATAGGAGGAGATGAAATATGGGATTTTTATTAACAGAAGAAATGGTGTTGGACGACATTATTAATACCTGTAAACGATACTTTGGATTTAAAGTATTAGAAGCAATACCTATAAAACGTGGTTGGCTAAACTTAAAGTGGAAAATCACAACAGACTCTAGCGTTTTTTTAATCAAGCAATACAACAAAGAAAGATACAAACTATATAACCACGAAAAGCTATTAGTGGCCTTCTCTCAACAAATGCAATTACATAAAAAAGGTTTTCCATGTCCTAAACTCTATTCTTATGAAGGTCAGTTTCTATTTGAATCGGATAAAGGCGAACTTTTTATAGTAATGGAATACTGTGATGGTGCTGTAGTGCCTCCTGGGAAGTTAGATATTCATCAAATGCATGACTTAGGCCGAATAACAGGAGAAATGCACCATTTGTTAAATGACAATACATTAAGGGTTAAGAGAAGCCCCGAATTTATTCCCCCAAGTCGGCAGGAACGTTTAACCCATTGGAAATCGGCTTGGAATCATGCAAATGATGCCGACAAACCATATTTATTACCTATATTAGAAACACAATATAGGGTAACCGAAACTATAAATTTGGAAGATTTTAATCTAAATGAAACTGGATGGGCTCACCGTGATCTCTGGGTAGACAATTTATTGTTCAAAGAGAAAAAAGTAAGTGCTTTTTTAGATTTCGATAGATTGAACTATGACTACCCACAGCTTGATGTTGCAAGAGCTGTTATATCTGGTGCCTTACATGAAAACGACTTTGATGTTTCCCTTGTACTAGCTTTTATAGAAGGATATAGTGAGAAACGTATATGTGAGAAAGGGTTCCTAATCAGCTCTTTAAAAATGTTGTGGTTTATGGAAAGTACATGGTGGATAAACTCAAGCATGGATCACCATAGTGGACCCCCAGAACGTTTTGCAAAGGAAATGATTTGGCTATCTGAAAATCAAAAAGAATTGAAGTGTATGTTAGGGGATCTATAACATTTAACTAAATAGTGATGAATCTAGGAATAGTCCTTAGATATCGTTAAAGCCTTAAGTACGGGGAATTATTTTATATCGTAGTTAAACAACTTCATTTTAACCCTGCCCTACAATTAAATAACTTTATAATTAGCAGATCACCAAGGAGAGATTACTAATGGATACTTTTAATCAAGATCGATACTATATGCAAATGGCAATTGACGAAGCAATGAAAGCACAAGCCCTAGGTGAAGTTCCTATCGGTGCGATCATTGTGCATGACGATAAAGTCATTGCGCGGGCACATAATTTACGGGAAACGACCCAAAATGCTGTCACTCATGCAGAATTGTCCGCCATTCAGGACGCCTGCAAGAAAATCGGCAGTTGGCGCCTTGAAAATACTACATTGTATGTGACACTCGAGCCATGCCCGATGTGCGCTGGCGCTATTTTACAATCTAGAATTCCGCGCGTTGTCTATGGTGCCCGCGATCCAAAAGGCGGTTGTGTCGACTCGCTCTATCGCTTGTTGAACGATCCACGGTTTAATCATGAATGTGATGTAGTTGAAGGCATGCTAGCGGATGAATGTGGGGAGATACTGACGGCATTTTTCAGAGCCATTCGCGAACGGAAGAAGAAATTAAGAAAAACGGAAGGCGCATAAAAGAAACGCAGCTTTAGTGCGCCACTTCCTGTGGCTGGCACCTGGAGTCTAGACACTGTTCCAGGTTAAAAAACTTATACATTATTATCTTTAAAAAAAGAGGCTGCTCCTAAAGTTAAATAACTTTGGGAGAGCCTCTTTTTTTCATTACATATTGAAAACATGAATACATGTGAAAATTGAGCAAAGGTGTCCCCTTAGCGCCGGAGCGGATTCGAAGAGGATCTTTATTTCAATTAACCTTAGTTAGTAATAACTTCTTTTCCGCCCATGTAAGGACGTAGAACGTCGGGAATAACGACAGAACCGTCTTCCTGCTGGTAATTTTCAAGAATTGCTGCCACAGTACGGCCAATTGCTAGCCCACTTCCGTTCAATGTATGAAGGTATTCAGGTTTCGCACCCACTTCACGGCGGAAACGAATATTTGCACGGCGTGCTTGGAAATCTTCAAAGTTTGAACAAGAAGAGATCTCGCGGTATAGATTTTGTGTTGGAATCCATACTTCTAGATCATATTTCTTCGCTGCAGTGAATCCTAAATCTGCTGTACACATTTTTAGTTTGCGGTATGGCAATTTCAACAATTGCAATACTTTTTCTGCATGCCCTGTCAGTTTTTCGAGTTCATCATAAGAATCTTCAGGTTTCACAAAACGGACAAGCTCCACTTTGTTGAACTGATGCTGACGGATTAGACCGCGTGTATCACGTCCCGCAGATCCTGCTTCTGAGCGGAAATTCGTGCTATAAGCAGCAAATGCAACTGGCAATTGTGTGACATTCAGAATTTCATCGCGGTGGAAGTTTGTTACAGGTACTTCAGATGTCGGAATAAGGAAGTAATCCTCTTCGTTAACTAAAAACGCGTCTTCTTCGAACTTCGGCAGCTGCCCTGTCCCCGTCAGGCTTGTGCGGTTTACCAAGTATGGCGGCAATATTTCTTCGTAACCATGCTCTTCAATATGAAGATCGAGCATGAAATTGATCAATGCACGCTCGAGACGTGCACCAAGTCCGCGGTAAAAGACAAAACGGCTTCCCGCTACTTTTGCGGCACGTTCAAAATCAAGGAGATTTAAATCTGTCCCCACTTCCCAGTGTGGCTTTGGTTCAAATCCGAATTCAGGCTTCTCTCCCCATGTATAAACTTCAACGTTATCGTCTTCACTATCACCAACTGGAACGCTGTCATGTGGAACGTTTGGAATCCGCATCATGATATAGTTCAATTCTTCTTCAACTGTGTTCAGTTCTTCATCAAGTTTTTTGATTTCATCCCCGACTTCACGTGTCCGTGCAATAATCTCGTCTGCATTTTCCTTGTTACGCTTCATTTCAGCAACTTTTTGGGATACTTCATTACGTTCAGCTTTCAAAGCTTCAACTCTCGCGATCAATTCTCTACGTTTGTCATCGAGTCCGCCGAATTTATCAAGCTGAGATATATCCTCCCCACGTTTAGAAAGTTTCTCTTTTACTTCATCGAAATTAGCACGAACCTTTTTAATATCTAGCATGAACAATTCCTCCTTAATTTTCAGACGATAATGGAAAGTGGGCAATAAAGAATAGCGCCTGAATCCTGGACAACAAAAAAAGCCCTCGATTCCCTATAAAAGGGACGAGAACTACCCGCGTTGCCACCCAAATTGACTGAACAGCTAAGTCCAATCCACTCCATTGAAATAACGGTTCAACTACCGGCACAGGCCTACTAACGTTTCAGCCCGGCTACTCAGGGACGGATTCACAAGTGTTTTTACCGGCTCGCACCACCCGCCGACTCTCTTCAAAAAACGCGCTTGTTACTGCTTCCCATCATCGTCTCATGTTTGAAATTACCCTTACTTTACTACAAGGTTGTTTTTTTGGCAAGTCATGCACAGAAAGAATGTATCCGCTTTCTTAAATTACCCTTTAAAAATTTGTGCAACTTGTTCAAAATATTTTCTTTCATGTGGAACAAAGTCCATGAGACCAATTTCCGATTGCGCTCCATCAAAAATATTGACGCATTTAACTGTCATTACTTCATTAACAAAAAGGTCAATCAGTGCTTTTCGCTCCACGACATGGACACTTTCTACTTCTTCATGTTGCAATGAAAATTCGCTTGCTACAAAAGCTGAGTCATACAAGAAGACATTCGAAAACTCACGGTCAATAAAATTTGGTAGTTTAATGGAGTTCTGCACAACGCCTTTCGAATGCAACTTTGTTAAGTCGACTACTATACCTAATTCCTCTTCGACTTCACGGATGCCGTCTGCAACAGATTCAGTTGATAGAATGTGACCGGCAGCGGTAATGTCAAACTGGCCAGGAAAATCTCTTTTCATGTCGCTTCTTTTTTGAATATAGAGGAACTGATCATCGACTAACCAGCAGTGGAATGTTTCATGCCATAATCCATCGCGGTGTACCCTGTCTCTATGTTCATCTCTCAAATAGGTATAGTTTTCATCGAACACTTTTAATCGTTCCATAGTTATCACCTCTGGTTAAGTATACAAAAAAGCGAGAGATTCCCCCCGCTTTTGTATTAATTGATTACCAACCGCGTTCAGACATACGCTCTTCCACTTGAAGAGTCGCGATTTCTAACCCTTTCATCGGTTCGCCGATGTCTTTAGATAGTTCGCCAATCAGTTTATAGTCTTTAAAGTTTGCTGTTGCTTTCACAATTGCACGTGCAAATTTCTCGGGATTTTCAGATTTAAAGATCCCTGAACCTACGAATACACCGTCTGCACCAAGTTCCATCATTAGTGCAGCATCTGCAGGTGTTGCCACGCCGCCCGCTGCATAGTTTGTCACGGGAAGACGTCCATGTTTTTTGATGGCAAGAAGAATTTCATAAGGTGCACCAAGATTACGTGCTTCCGTCATGACTTCGTCGTCATTCATATGAACCAGTCTGCTCACTTGGGCATTGACCATTCGAAGGTGACGTACCGCTTCCACAATATTCCCCGTTCCCGGTTCACCTTTTGTACGAAGCATTTTAGCACCTTCGCCAAGACGACGTGCTGCTTCTCCAAGATCACGTGCCCCACAAACGAAGGGCACACTGTATGCACTCTTCAGCAAATGGAATTCTTCATCTGCCGGTGTCAATACTTCACTTTCATCGATGTAATCAACACCGAGTGCTTCAAGTACGCGCGCTTCAGAAATATGACCAATACGCGCTTTCGCCATGACCGGAATCGAAACAGCTCCCTGTACATCGGTGATGATTCGTGGATCCGCCATACGCGCAACGCCACCAGCTTTTCTTATATCAGAAGGGACACGCTCAAGTGCCATTACTGCGATTGCACCTGCCGCCTCCGCTATTTTAGCTTGCTCTGCATTAATGACGTCCATGATGACCCCGCCGTATTTAAAGTTCATGTTATCTTCCCCCTTTTCTTATTCTTCAGTATAATAGAATATGACCTTATTGAAATACTCAGTTCCAATCAAGTTAAAAGGGTCAGATGGAGTGATTGTTGTGGAAATGCTATTAATCAAACTAGAGAAAAGTACAGATACTCCGTTATATGAACAAATGTACGATCAAATACGTCTCGATATCACAGACGGTAAATTAGCTGTCGGCATGAAACTTCCTTCAAAACGAAAACTCGGTGACTTTCTCGATGTGAGCCAGACAACTGTTGAACTTGCTTATGCACAGTTGGCCGCGGAAGGATTCATTTCATCCAAACCAAGGAAAGGATTTTATGTACAGGCAATTGAAGAGCTTGCCTACGTCCAACCGATACACGTTTCAGAAGAGGTGATAGCTGAAACGATAGTAGATGTCACCTTCGATTTCTCGCCAGGAAAGATTGATACGGAATCATTTCCATTTACCCAATGGCGAAAGTACGCGAAAGACGTTATCGATGACTCTTCCAGGGACCTCCTTCTACTCGGTCACCCTCATGGAGATTTGGAACTTCGCCAAGAAATTGCACGTTATTTATATCATTCACGTGGAGTTGACTGTACACCAGAACAAATAATCATCGGATCGGGTACGGAACAACTCATTCCACTCGTTATTCGGATTCTTGGCACGGAAGCGACGTACGCAATCGAAGATCCCGGCTACCCACTTACCCATCATGTATTCTTTCACAATAACCGAGAAGCAATTCCGATATCAGTCGATGAAGAGGGGATGGACGTGAGCCGCCTGCAACACTCAGGGGCATCCGTTGCCTATGTGACTCCCTCTCATCAATTCCCGACAGGCATCGTCCTCTCAGCGTCGCGTAGGACCGCTTTATTGAACTGGGCTTCATCAGCTGAAGAGCACTTCATCATCGAAGACGATTATGACAGTGAATTTCGTTACACTGGCAGGCCAATCCCTTCCTTACAAGGCATGGATAAAGGTGGCAACGTCATTTATTTAAGTACATTTTCAAAATCTCTAATGCCCTCACTCCGGATTGCTTACATGGTACTTCCACCTATACTGCTAAACCGGTATGAAAAGGCATTCATTCATTATTCGGCGACAGTACCGCGGCTTGATCAGCATATCCTCGCCCGCTTCATGGCTGACGGACATTTTTCACGCCATCTAAATAGGATGCGAAAAATTTACAAGCGCAAGCTCCAGGCTCTAACCGAAGCATTGTCATCCTACACTCCGCATATTTCATTTTCTGGCGACGAGGCAGGCATGCACATTATCCTTACCGTCCATACCGAAACAAATGAACAATCCCTAGCCTTAGCAGCACGCAGAGCAAGTATTCGTGTCTACGGATTAAACGACTATAGAACAGCACCCAAAGCTGGCGAACCATCCTTCCTTATCGGCTTTGCCGGCCTTTCTACAGATGCTATCAAAACAGCGGTAGAAGACCTAATGAGTGTTTGGGGTATAAAAAAAGGCGAGCAATCCATTTAAGGATTCTTCGCCTTGATTTTTTATAAGATAAGAAAGTATACGTTTTTCCCTTGGAGCAGTGTCTAGACTCCAGCCGTTTTCTTAGTTAAATAAACCTTTTACAAATCCCGTTGCGCCATTCCAAATGTTTGCGAAGAAGTCACCGATTGCGCTCATTGTAAGCGAGAACCAACCAGCCTTCTCAACTGCATCCTTCGTAACAATTTCAGCTCCCGGATTATCGGAATCAATGAAGCCATAATCCGTTCCTTCTGTTTTCACGAGATTCACATACCCGACAACTTCACCTTTTTTAATAGGTGCTTGAAGTGCATTTTCTTTTATTTTTGACTCATCAATCACAAGCTCCGGTACATACAGATCTTTTTCACTCGTTTTCACCATCATAGATATTGGCTCTTTCACCTCTACAGCGACGGTTTTCTCTTTTCCTTTGACAACGTCGAGCGTTTTAGAATCTTTAAACTGATAACCAGCCGGAACGAATTCTACTTCAGAGAATTGTCCGAAACCATAGTCGAACAAAGCACGCGTCGCATCGAAACGAGCTTTGTACGAGCCTTCGCCTTTTGCATCGACCGCTTTCATAACAACTGAAATGACTCGTTTACCATCGCGTGTCGCTGTCCCAGTGAAGTTATGTCCTGCAAAGTCTGTTGTACCTGTCTTAAGACCGTCAACGCCTTCATATTCATATACAAACCCTGGAAGCATAAAGTTCCAGTTTTTCATCGTAATTTTATCAGTTGTGCCTTCACGGAAAATTTTTGTACTAATTTTCGTTGTTTCTAGCACTTCCGGGTAATCTTTTAACAAATGATACGCAAGCTTTGCAACGGATTTTGCCGGCATAACGTTTTCATCTTCAGGGCCTGTCCCTTGTGGATGCATGCCTTGTAAATCACCATTATTCAGGCCTGTTGCATTTACAAACTTATAATCTACTAAGCCCAATTTTTTCGCTTTTTTATTCATCAGTTTCAAAAATTCAGTTTCGGTTCCAGCAATTGATTCTGCAATTGCAATCGTTGCTCCATTTGCGGAATAGATTGCTAACGCCTCGTACAATTCACGAATTGTATATGTACCATCTTCTCGTAAAGGAACATTACTAAGTCGACGATCTTGCGATATGGAATACGTATAGTCGTTCACTTTATATTCTTGATCCCAAGTTATTGTACCTTCCTCAATTGCCTCAAAAAGCAGGTACTCTGTCATCATTTTTGTCATACTTGCAATGCCAAGTGGTTTATTGGCATTTTCTTCGTATAGTATCTTTCCACTTTCCGCATCAATTAAAATTGCACCATCGACATGGATACCTAGTTTCGTATCAGCGTAAGCTGGAGCCGAACCAAGTGTCGTTAGTAGCAACAGCGGCATGATTAGCAATGCCACCCATTTTCTCATTTGTCGTTTCATAATACTACCTCCGTCATTGCTATTTCCCTATGTCATTTTATCATATATCCGCTACTCTATGGGAACTAAACCAAAAAAGCACCTTTCCGCTCATATGTAGACGCAGGAAAGGTGCTGAAGTTCCTTCATTCCGACTCACAACTCAAGAACAATCATTCTTTAGTTGAAATTCCTTATGAAAGTGTATAGTTCGGAGCTTCTTTTGTAATTTGTACTTGGTGAGGATGGCTTTCACGTAATCCTGCGCCAGTCATACGGATGAACTGTGCTTTTTCACGCAGATCACGCAAATCTTTTGTACCACAATAGCCCATTCCCGCACGAACTCCACCGATTAGCTGATGAATCGTATCGGACAGGGGACCTTTGTAAGGCATACGTCCTTCAATTCCTTCAGGTACGAGCTTTTTCGCATCGTCTTGGAAATAACGATCTTTAGAACCACGTTCCATTGCAGCAATCGATCCCATACCACGGTAGACTTTAAAACGACGCCCTTGGAAAATCTCAGTTTCACCTGGACTTTCCGTTGTTCCTGCAAGTAGACTTCCGAGCATGACAACATGTCCACCAGCAGCAAGTGCTTTAACAATATCACCAGAATATTTAATGCCACCGTCCGCAATAATTGTTTTACCTAACTTACGTGCTTCTGTGGCACATTCGTATATTGCTGTAATTTGGGGAACACCAACACCTGCAACAACACGTGTTGTACAAATTGATCCAGGACCAATTCCGACTTTAACAACATCCGCACCCGCTTCAAAGAGCGCACGCGTACCTTCTGCAGTCGCAATATTACCAGCAATAATTTCAAGATCCGGGAACTGCAGTCTTATCTGTGCAACCACATCGAGAACACCTTTAGAATGCCCGTGTGCCGTATCAATAACGATAACATCGACTTCTGCCTTCACAAGCTTCTCTACACGTACCATCGTGTCCGTCGTAACACCAACCGCAGCACCAACTAGCAGACGACCTTGTTTATCTTTCGCCGCATTTGGAAACTCGATTACCTTTTCAATATCCTTGATCGTGATTAAACCTTTGAGGATTCCATTGTCATCGACAATCGGAAGCTTCTCGATTTTATACTTTTGCAAGATCTTCTCTGCATCTTCCAATGTTGTACCTACAGAAGCCGTCACAAGATTCTCTTTTGTCATGACATCATCAATAACAAGTGAGTAGTCTTGAATAAAACGAAGATCACGATTCGTTAGGATACCGACAAGTTTCAATTCTTCATTATTATTCACAATTGGAACGCCAGAAATGCGGTATTTACTCATCAAATGCTCAGCGTCGAAAACCTGATGCTCAGGTGTCAGGAAAAATGGATTAGTAATAACACCATTTTCAGAACGTTTTACCGTGACAACCTGTTCAGCTTGTTCTTCTATACTCATGTTCTTATGAATGATACCAAGTCCACCTTGACGTGCCATGGAAATTGCCATCTTCGACTCAGTAACCGTATCCATTCCTGCACTGATAATTGGAATGTTTAATTTTATTTTATTTGTCAAATTGACTGAGAGCGATACATCTTTAGGCAATACTTCAGACGGTCCCGGTACAAGCAACACATCATCGAAAGTAAGCCCTTCACGTGTAAATTTTGATTCCCACATTTCAATATACCTCCTATTAGTTTCAATTGAATATTATTAAAAGGTTATCAGCGGTCACAATAGCTGTCAAGCCAGTGACTACAAGTAAAATTATTCCTATTATTCACTAAATAACTAGTTCAATTGCATTCTTCATTTTAAGTGGTGAAGTTTGAGGTGCAAACCGTTCCACGACATTACCCTTTCGATCAATCAGAAATTTCGTGAAATTCCACTTGATGTCCTTTGTAAGCATCCCTTTCTTTTGAGAAGTCATATGTGTGAAAAGTGGTTCTGCATGATCTCCCTTCACATTAACTTTTGCGAACATCGGAAAGGTAACTCCAAAGTTGATTTCACAAAACTCCATCGTCTTTTCTATATCATCGAATTCCTGATCCTTAAAATTGTCCGATGGAAAGCCCAGTACAACGAGACCTCGCTCTTTATTTTCTTCATATAATTCCTGTAACTCTTTGAACTGGCTGGCAAATCCACACTTGCTTGCTGTATTTACGATAATCAAAGGCTTTCCTTTATAGTCTTCCATTGATTGAATTTCACCATTTACTTTTTTAACTGAGAATTCATAGATTGTACTCATGTAATTAGCCCCTTTGATTTTAGTTGTCTACAAACAATAGGCTGTATTGAAATTAATTACAAGAATTGAGGATTAAGAAGTTAACGTATAACACTTTGAATCCATTAATTAACCTATTAAACCCAAGACCATTTATATGACTTGGTTATATTTTTTGATACTCATAAAAAGCTATTTAAATTATTGATCTCACAATACAAGCTTGGATAAGCTTTTGGTAATAGATTATTAATATTAGGCTCAACACAAAAGACTGTTCTTAACGTGAAAAACCATAGCCGAAAGTGCCGACAACCAAGTAGTATTTTGTAAAAACATAACGAAATACCACCTGTATTGTTAAACATTTCAAGTATACGTTAAGGTGAAGAGCCTAAAAATAAACACAAAAAAAGCCACTACCCAATGGGTAATGACTTACTTGGAGACCGGCGACGTCCTACTCTTGCAGGGGGAAACCCCCAACTACCATCGGCGCTGAAGAGCTTAACTTCCGTGTTCGGGATGGGAACGGGTGTGACCTCTTCGCAATCGTCACCAGACTCTTTGAG
>NZ_VOBC01000010.1 GCF_008369195.1 Sporosarcina sp. ANT_H38
CAATGGGCAGATTAATTTTAAGAATGTTATCAGCCATTGCGGAATTTGACAGGGATATGATCGTTGAACGATTAGCAGAGGGGAAAGCCATTGCGAAGCAGAATCCTGATTTCCGTGAAGGTAGACCGAAAAAGTTCACTAAAAAACAAGTAACACACGCTTTACAGCTATTGGAAACGAATTCCTATACGCAAGTAGAAGAAATTACAGGGATTTCTAAAAGCACACTAATCCGTGCCAAAAGAGAAGTAACTAAAGGGGGGTAACAATGATGGATAGGTTAACGGTTGAAACATTTGAAGAGTTTTCTAGTAGCGATTATGGGGAGACTACGACTTATTTTGTACATACTGATCATTATGTTCTGATTTCTATTCCAGTGTGGAACTGGTCGTTTATGTGGAATTTTGAGGCTTACAGTGATGAAGAATTAAAGGCAGCATGTACAAAGGCGTTAACCGGTCCTATGTTCTTTGAGGGGGCTAAGGAAATCACTGAACGCTTTTATCAGTACCTGTTAAGGGGTAAATGAAATGATGGCCAAGAAATCACTTTCAGATTATCAGAGGGAGTATGAAAAAATAATCCATGCAGACCAACCGAGAAAAGACATTATACTGGCCAGTTTAATGTCTGAAATGGAGAAACAATTCAAGATTCCTATGCTGAGGAATGAAGAGTGGGAACGAGAAAATATAAAGGTAATAGCGATGTATCGCAAGTTAAGCATTACAAGAACATTGTGAAGGTCGGAGAAATCGGAGCTTCTATTTTTTGTGCAGATTGTGTATTCAGAGGATCAGTACTTCTGATAGTGGGATTGGTCTTTTATTTGAATAAAAATACTTCCAAGAATTTCATTTATGCAAATAGGATAAACTTGAATCCTGGATGGAGTGATTTTCTAGATATCTATTGATCAACACATCCAATTCTTGACTGCACGAGACAACAAGGGGGTGCGTATACCCAAAAGTTTTTGCTCTTCTATACATGACTTTTCTCTTGAATCCAATTTGAAGCAATAACATTTTTTCATCAAATAGTCTTTTCACAAATCTTCCTCCATATAAAATATTCGGCTTCAAATTATGCGACCTATATCTAGTAGGTTCAGAAGCAACTAGTACATTGTACAACATATTGTTTTCAAAAAAATGTCGTATTATGACGGAAATATACTAATTCACAAATTTGTCACAACCCATAGGAATACATGTCGAAATAGTTGCCCCTTAAAGCTCCCGATGAGTATTTTTTTCAACTAGTTTAAGAAAATTATCTATTGTACAAATTAGATAGTTTTAGCTGTTCTTTCAGCAGTAGTTTTCCCCATATTTTGCTCAAGGGGTTGCCTATCAGAATCAACTGCCGAGAACAAATAATATAGCTACTTGACATGTATGCCACATGCATTCCCTAATAATGCATCAGCTCTATATCCCTCAAAAAAAAAGTCCATCGACTAAACGTCGATGGACTTTTTTTTACCCGGTAAACACTTGATCGTAAGGATACCGATAGTTCACTTTTTTAGGTTTCATTAAAATAAAGAAGAGTGTTAGTGGTCCGATTCGACCAACGAACATGACTATGCAAAGTAGGATTTCACCAAAATCGCTCAACTGTCCTGTGATCCCCATCGATAAGCCGGCTGTACCAAAGGCGGATACCACTTCGAAAGCAAGTGGTAGAAAAGGGATTTTCTCTGTAATGGTTAGTAAGAAAATAAATGACACAACCAACAATAAACCAATCGTTGTAATGGCTAGTGAACGAATGACTATTTCGATTTGGATCGAACGTCCAAAGATTCTAGGCACATCTTTCGAGCGTAAAAAGGCGATGGTTGCTAAGATCACGACCATGAATGTCGTCAATTTAATACCGGATGCCGTGGATGCACTCCCTGCACCTATGAACATGAGCACCATGGTAAATAGAAGCGTTGGGTCTTCCAGCACGGCATAGTCTAAGGTATTAAATCCCGCGGTTCGAGGAGTTACTGCGGTGAAATAGGAAGCCATGAGTTTTTCATATAACGACATATCTCCAAGTGTTTGTGGATTGCCATATTCCAAAGAGAAGACCACAACGGTTGCAAACACATTCATTATGATTGTCCCCACTATCATTAATTTGGTGTGCAACGACCATTTGCGAAATGATTTTTTTTGATGAACATCAAGCACGACCGTGAAGCCTAATCCTCCAAGAATAAATAATGTAGATAAGACGAGATTCACAATAGGGTCTCCAACAAAGCCTATTAAATTGTCTGGAAATAAAGAAAATCCGGCATTGTTGAAAGCAGACACGACATGAAAAACACTCAAGTATAAAGCCTTTTTCAAACCAAAAGTAGGAAGCCAATGTAAGGTCAAAATGAAAATCGACGAAGCTTGAACTGTTAAAACAAATGTGAGAATTATTTTGACTAACTTCACAATCCCGCCAATGGAATACTGATTAAATGACTCTTGCAAATAAATCCGGTTTTGAAGACCAATTTTCTTCCCAAGCAAAATGAGTAGGGCAACAGCAAATGTCATTAACCCAATCCCACCACACTGAATCAGAACGAGCAAAACCATCTCACCAAATACAGTGAGTGTGGTTCCAGGATCAAATACACTTAATCCAGTTACGGTTGTAGCAGAAGTCGCGACGAAAAGGGCATCCGTCCAAGAAATCGTCGTAGTTGTCGCAATCGGCAGCTTTAATAAGATCGTTCCTAATGAGATGAGTAATAAAAAGCTTCCTCCAATCAGGAGAGGAGGCGAAACTGTAATCCGTTTCTTTTTGATGTTTTTCATGTAGGCACTTCCTAGCAAAGGGGATCTAAAATATTAGCTATACTGTATGCCTCTATTGGTGTTGTGTCAATCTGAGGTGCATGTAGCATACACACTTAAAAAGGTCGATTACTTGTAAGAGAAATCGACCCTTCTTATTTATCTTTCTTTCTTCAACTAAAGCACCCGTTAGTTTAACAAGGGGCTTCAATTATATTATTTATATTTCCTTGAATATACAAACTCTGTAATCGGAAGTGTTACAAATGTAAGACCAACCACAATAAGCAAAGGGTAATTCTTAATATCAAGCAAATTAGATACACCATCAGAAATGAACAGAATTAAACCTGACAAAATCATTAATACAAAATATCCTATTTTTGCACTCTGGGATTCAATATGCCTGTCTAATTCGTCTTTCTCTCCACCACCTTCGTGGTTGCCCCAATTAAGCCAATTAAAAAAATATGATAAGGCAAGAAAACTAAAAAATATAGAACCTCCATCTATAATTCCAAATCGCACCCATCTGTATAAAGTTAATCCCACTAACGTACAAAAAACAACAAAGGCTAAAATAGCTATGATTCGATTTGGTTTACCCATTCTCTTTCCCCCTATTCTCTAATGGTATAAATAAATTCTCTACGGTAATTCCTAAATTCCTTGCAATATCAAATGCTAACTGCAAACTTGGGTCATATTTGTTATTCTCAATAGCATTAATCGTTTGCCTACTTACATTACATAGTTCTGCTAATTTTCCTTGTGAAAAACTGTATTTTTCTCTGTACTCTTTAATTCTATTTTCCACTCGATAACCAACCTCCCCATCCATCGGGTGTAAAAGACCTTTTACATCTATATGATATAACAAGACAAAGAAGGTGTCAAACACACTTGACACCTTCTTTGTCTTATACACCTTTATTTCATTTTATCCTTGTTGAACTAAACTGCGTCGTTAGTTGAACAAGAACAGGCAACTTTCAATAATTTTTCACCGCTTTTTAAAAAAACGGGCGAAAAAACCTAGATTTCCCTCTTCTTCTGTCGCAGCAGTTTCAGCCATGTCCAATTCTTTTTTACGACTTGCCATAGTTTCCTTTAGACTTAACAATAGTTCTCTGTCGTGTTCTTCCAATTGTAGCCGTCCTGGCAAAGACTTCTCGATATAACTTTTTAACTCTAATTGTCCTTTAACCAATTCATCAACCATTTCCCGCATGGCATTCATTTCTTTATTTTGTTGGGTTAATAATTCATGAAAAGATTCAAGTGTTGTGGGAAGAACAATTAATTCTTTGCTTTCAATTCGTGTAACTTCACCACCAAACTTCTCTAAGAGCAGCTTTTCCATTTCTTTTGGATCCGTGCGATGAATCTCCCGTTTCCTTTGGTCTTTAATGACTTCATCTATAAATTCAATACGTTCAACTTGCTGCTTACTGTACGTACGTTGGCCATTGTTATCTGGATCTTTAAAAACGGGCTCAGTTCCGAGCCATCCTCGTTCTTCCCATTTATGCAGTTGAAATGATTTAATCTCTAATTCTCTTGTAACTTTACTGATTGGAACTTGCATTTCCCCACCCCCCCCAAATAGGATAAATTTAGCTTTATCTTAGCCTTAATTTAGCCCTGATTTATCCTTAATTTAGGCTAACTTATCCCTATAAGTCAATCTTTCTCATCCTTTTGGTATTCCTCTTTCCCAATCTCACTTCGTTCGTGGAGTCTTGTGGTCTAACGAAACCAAAAGAGGTTTCATTAGATCCTCAGACTTACAATAAGAAATTGAAAGAATGGATATAAAATTAGGCTTAATTAATGATTAGTGTTGATTTCCTTGTTCGACTAACTCAACGATTCTTCAATTTCCATCTGTCACGCTAGCGTTCCTAAGTCGTTAAATGGTTGTCACGCTAGCGTTCCTAAATTCAAAAAGCTTGTGCCCATCAAAACACTAGGCTTCGCCTAGTCCCACACCAGAAGTGGGGCCAGTTTTCCCTTATGCTCTTTCTAACTTTATTTCGAATTCGGGTTTTATTTTAACCGTTGTTAAAAAGGGAAAAGGTTAAAGTTATTTTTATGTTATTAGAAAAAAGGGCGACTGCTGCGGTTGCTCTTTTTATTTTTTTTGTTTTAAAATTCGAGTAAAACGACAGCAAATTTCAGAGGACATTTTGAAAAAATATACGCTGAAAAATTTGCAAAGGTCGTAGGAAACTCCTACCAAGGGAAAACAAAGTTTTAGGGTTTGTATATACAAACCCGTAGCTTGCCCCTCACAGGGCGAGCTACAACTTTTTTTCGGGATTGCATGCAAAACCCGTAGCTTGCCCATCTCTCTAAATCTTTTATTTTAGCCCCTGCAGGAAACCCATGCGAAACTTTATAGAATGAAAATAAAGAGATCGGCAGGCTACGGGTGTGTGACCACACACCCCAAAAACTTCGTTTTCACCTGGTAGGAATTTTCCTACCACCTTTACAATTTTCCAGATTTTATTTTTTCAAAATATCCTCTGAAATCTGTTGTCGTTTCACTCGAATTTTAAAATGAACCGTTGCAGAAAATTAAGAAAGGGCAACTGCAACAGTCGCCCTTTTTTTCTAGTAACATAAAAATATTTTTAACCTTTGCCCTTTTTAGTTAGGGTTAAAATAAAGCTGGAATTCGGAATAAAGTTAGAAAGAGCATAAGGGGAAACTGACCCCACTTCCAATGTGGTACTAGGCAGAGCCTAGTGTTTGGATGGGTACATGAAAAGTTGATTTTGTCACGCTAGAGTGACAGCCAAAAACGCCGTTTGTCACTCTAGCGTGACAACTTTAATAAACTAATATCTCGCTTCTTTAATCCTGTTTGCTCCAGGATCAAACTCAATAAAAAATATCATTGGTCATTTTTAATTCCCAACTCATTCAGTAATTTTTGTCGCTCTTCTACAATATTAAGATCAATTTCTTTTTTAGCTTCCTTTGGTTCACTTCTATTCTTGAACCACTCGGGGAGTTTTTCAGCTCTCCCTGTTCTCCGTTGACTTGGTTTTAAATCAGCGAACGTAATAGTCAATCCAGCTTCATGAAACCCCCAGGCTTCCGTTATTTTCGCTTTTATGAATCCAAGTGGATTTGTCACTGTTTTTTCTTCATTCACATATCGAATCAACACACTTAATTCATTCTCGGCTCGATCACCCCAAATAGCCAACGCTCCTTGATACATTTGAGCAAAATATGTTTGTTCGAAGCTATAGCCGTTCGCTAAATCGTTAAGACGGATACGTACGTCTTCATTTTCGGGTGTTTGCTTTGGTAATTGGATCTCAATTTTCTTTTGTTTAATATGAGGACGGATTGAAAACTCTATTTTTTCAACCTTACGTCCCTTTTTAATTTCCTCAAAAGTCACAATCAAGTCTGTTTTTTCGCTTATCTCTTCAACAGCCCTTTTTAAAACACGTTCTTTTAAGTGATTGTATTTTTCATAAGTCCCATCTTCAACACCGATCATCCCTCTTAATAATTCAATTGAAAATGTACATTTCCCCACCTTTTCCCATTTATGCATTAGTTCGAACAAGTTTTTAGCATAAATACTTTTCAAATTAAGCAAGTTGCTTAGTGTATAAGAATCAAAGTTTTTCCCAAGTTCCAATAAATACGGTTTTAATTTCTCGCTAATAGTTAATCTGATTTCCCCCGACCCTGGCTCTATTTCAGCATCTGAAATCCATCCTGTAATTAAACATCCGCCATTATATCTAGGTATCTGGATTTCTTTCTTTCTTAAACCAGATAAAATCCCTCTAATTTGCGTGTAATGAGGCCGTCCCTTCAAATCAAGCATTTCATGAAAATCTTTAATTGATATTACATATTCTTTAAACTCTTTATCCTCTTGTTGAATCATCGAAATCATTGTGACAATTAAATTTTTTTCTCGTGCCGTTAAGGGATCCATGTATCGGGCTTCAATCAGATCGTAGGATTGAGTAACCTTATAATTAGATTTCATAATTCTCCTCCTCTGAATTTCAATTGTGATTTGAATATACCACAAAGACAAATAATTGTGGTATTTATAACTAAATAAAAACTTATAAAGTGGGTAGAGTAAGCATTTTAATGACCTTAAATTAAATAGTTGTGGTATTTGTTCAGTTTCCGGATATAATTTTGAATCAAAAGTGTGGCATAATGGGCACGTCACTTTAAAATGTGCCATTTTAAACCGAAAAGAGTCTTGCTATATATCCAAAAACACTGCTAAATCAACGATAATGCATCCCAAGAAACTAAAGCCACTAGTTTTATTATCTTTTGTGGCATTTCGAATCAAAAATGTGGCACTTTGAATCAAAAATGTGGCATTCATGAATCAAAAATGTGGCACTTTGAATCAAAAATGTGGCATTCACGAATCAAAAATGTGGCATTTGACACTTGTAAACCCAATCATACCAATGGTTTGAAGTGCCCTATAACAATAGTAATAACATTAATAACAAAGTAATTAATAACAACAACAAACACGCGCGCGTGGTGGTGGTCAAAAAATTGAGGAACATTGATTTCTCTTTTTCTATCAAAAAAATCGAGACGAATTGTGTACACCCAAAACATAAAAGGTCGTTACTAGAAAAAAAGAGGACAAATCCTCAAAAAGGACATGTCCTACTCTCTCAGACTATCAAATATAGCCACAGAAACGCTCAGGATGCCCATAGACCGATGATAAACGGAAATAGGTGTATGTCTTTACCTCTTCTTTTACGGACGATTCTAGGCTATCTGTGAGCGTTTTTAGAAAACCGAAGAAAACAAGCGGAAATTGCGAAAGGGTTTTGCATAATTATTCGTTTAGACAGGCCTAGCGTTCACCAGAAAGCCCGTTAATTCAACGATGTATATTTAGTGCATAAAAAATAATGAGGTCGTTAGGAGAAGAACTGAGGGTTTGTAAGGGGTTGCTTGTCATTGGTAACTTCCGAGAACAGGCCTTATGTGAACCTGGTGTGTATAGAGGATACAAAACCGTTCAGCGAGAGAATCGAGTTTCTTATTCAACTAACGGAGCATAATTTAGGGGGTATATTTAAAACAGAATGGAGGTAATTTCAATGTGGGAAATTCCACTATATTTAATTGTCGTGTCAATTTTAACGTTAGTTATTTCTTTAGTTAGCACAATAAAGCTCCAAAAGTATTTTATTGCACCGATAATTCTTTTTGTAGTCCTTAATATTCCAACAGTAGTAATTCCAATGTTTTATAATGTGGGTTGGAAAGCTATCTTAGGTTGGGCAATCCTTTATACTTTAATTTCGTTATTAATTTCGTTTATCGTGTGGAGCATTAGAAAAAGGAAACACCTCCCAAAAAACGTCTAATAATTAGACAATTCACCATCGGATTTGTAATAAAGGGTTTGTAAAAAATTGTACTTAAAGTAAGGGGGCTTTAGTTTAAGAATCGGCTGCCTTTACAGGGCAGCTTTTCTTATTGCGTAATGGAGGTAACTACTTCCATGAACGGGTGTTATGTCTACTAAAAGTGCATGCAGCATACATTCCCTAAAAACGTATCAGCCCTATATCCTCAAAAAAAGTCCATCGACTAGACGTCGATGGACTTTTTGATTATTAACGATACGAGTTTGATTTGTTATTGTTTCAACAAATTTGTTTACACACTAGGCTCAACTTCTACTTCACGGTCATTTAAAGGTTGAACTGGGCGATGATTGTCTTCAAAAATTTGACGGAATAAATCAATTTGTTCTTTAGACATTTCAATTGGCTGCTCCAAGACGATCCATTCAACTTCTTCTGAACATGGAGGAGTAGTTAAAGAACCTTCATAACGGAAAGTTTGCTTATTTTCTGGCAATAGGCCCATTAAATCGATTGCCTCGGTTACTTTTACATCATTAGTTGTTACTTCTTTAGGAAGGGCTTTCCATGATTGTTCTAAAACAGAGTTAGCCGCACCTTCTTTAATCATTAAACCGATAACGGCTAATTCATTACTCGCACTTTTATGTACAAGATGCAGTTCCATATCAAAATTCTGGCCGTTAAATTGGTGTTCGCTCGGAGTATGGAAATGGAATTGAGCTAACTTGTACTCTTCTCCGTCTACGACAATGGAATTATCTATTGCTGCTGGATTTCCTTGAATCGTATGGCCGTTGTTAGCTAAAGAAAAGTTTGTTGGGGCATAATTAAATTTCAGCTCCTCAACTTCGTCGTCTTTCTCTGTTTTTGCCGTCTCGATGTTAATCGGAGACTGTTCCTGTCCGTTCGTACAGACAGCGTTTGTAGGATCTAAATCCCCCCAATATTCCGGACCGGTTTCTCCTTCATAGGACCAGTGAGCTGGTTGAACCTCTGTTGTTTGCTTCTCTTCTTGAACCTTTTCTGGAGCCTTTTCTTCTTTCGGCACATCGGCCGTCTTAGAAGAACAAGCAGCTAGTGATAACAAAAGACAAGTCGACAAAATTGGATAAATAATTTTTTTCTTCATTTTTTTGTAGGTCCCCTTTTTCATTATAATCTATACTAATATAATATAGATTTTATAGTATACGTCATTCGGTAAGAATATAAAAATTACTCCTTTTAATATTTTTTCTAAACACTCGCGCAATATCATTTTGCAGAAATAATTTAGTGACTTGAGATAGCCCCTTAACGGCATACCTACGGTGGTGAGTACTGCCTATCGTAGGTGTTGGATTAAGCGGAACGGTAAAGAAAACCCTCTATAAAGAAATGTCCATAAATAAACGTGGCTAATAAATAGCCACGTTTATCAGTGTAATAAACGGTTAATCATCAAATTGTGAACGTTAGCTTCAACGAAGTTAATGTCATCTTTTTCAATTTTATTATGAGGTTGCGGTTGAAACCATTGAACTTCCTTATCATGAAAAATACCTCGGTAGTCTTTCCCCTCAATGTTTAGTTTAAATTGAAAACGTTCGTTAGCTTGGCCTTCAAACAATGGTGTCATAACCTCAATATTTTGTAGCATAATGAAAATCCCCTTTCTTAGTTGGTTTTTTTAGTATTCCCTGAACTGTTTTGCTTATGTTTTATTTCCGTTTTGCTTATGTCCTTATATTAACTACCCAAAATTAAAGAGTTAGGTGAAGAAGATTAGAGTTTCATGAGAATAAAACAACAAAGGGTGCCATAACTTCTAAGTATTGACACCGTTTTCGAGATGCAGTAATATCAAGGGATCAATCGGTGTCATAACTAAGTATCATAAATAGACCGCAAAAAAAGGGGTAAATACATATGAAATATGGTTATGCTCGCGTAAGTACAGCGTCACAAGATTTAGAGTTACAGCTGCAGACATTGGAAAGTGCAGGGTGTAACAAAATCTATTCCGAGAAATTCACTGGAACTAAAGCGGATCGTCCCCAATTTATAGAGTTACTTTCATTGTTGAAAAAAGGGGATACATTGGTAGTTACAAAGCTAGACCGTTTCGCAAGATCGGCAGAGGATGGGGTAAATCTAATCAAAGAATTGCTTTCAAAAGGAATCAAAGTTCACATATTAAATATGGGGCTTGTAGAGGATACATCAATGGGCAGATTAATTTTAAGAATGTTATCAGCCATTGCGGAATTTGACAGGGATATGATCGTTGAACGATTAGCAGAGGGGAAAGCCATTGCGAAGCAGAATCCTGATTTCCGTGAAGGTAGAC
>NZ_VOBC01000011.1 GCF_008369195.1 Sporosarcina sp. ANT_H38
AAGATAGCCGTAGAATTAGGCATCAGTCGCAAAACAGTTACCAGGGCATGTCAACAACTTGAATCATTAGGTATCATTCAACAACATGAGTTAAAACGCCACAATGGCGACAGAAGAAGATCATCAAATGCTATCGTTTTTATACGTCTTGAACCATCTAAAATAGAGAATGTCCCAACGGAATGTCCCAAGGAAGAAACTCCTTTAAATACTAATAACAATCCCAAAATCACATTGGATACGAAAAGAGGTTTCCGAGGGGATAAAATTCCAGCATTTATCTACGATGCATTAAGCCCGTTTCTAAGTGAATCTGCTATGTACAAGGCATACAGCGCTCTTTTACGAGGAAAGGCCGCAATAGACCGGACGATTACCTTTGAATCCAACGAGGGGTTATTTACTGACGCTATACTTTCGGTAATCAACGGATACAAACGGGGCGTAGTTCGATCAATTTCGGCTGTACTTTATACGGTAGCTTTCGATACGGCTGCGCAGATTTACCGTAAGGAAAACTACAAAGTACCAGACTGGCTGGAGATTGCTACGCATTAATATAGGGGGTACATAATGAACATTGACTCAAATAAACAAAAGTTGGTAGATTACCTCAACAAAACAGATTCAAAACAATTGCTAGAAAATATGGGGATATATTCGGAGTATGAGCAAATTACAAATCTAAAATGCTTCGATACTATTGAATTAGGTGTCAGAAACGCCACTTTATATATCATGCATCACAACGAAGACAACCTAAAAGACAGATACCCAAACATATCGACTAGCTTTGAACATATTGCTTCTTACTTAGTGCATAAAAGAGCAAAGTCTGCGCTTGACGCATTTGATTTGTTAAACATTATTTAGCCAATCATTAAAATTAAAGGGATCCACATTTGGATTTATAGCAACCGATTTTATCTGTCACGCTAGCGTTCCTAAACGTCAAAATATGAAGGCACTCTAGCGTTCCTAAATTCAAAAAACTTGTGCCCATCCAAACACTAGGCCTAGCCTAGTCCCACACCAAAAGTGGGGACAGTTTTCCCTTATGCTCTTTCTAACTATTTTCCGAAATCGGACTTTATTTTCCCTTTAATTATTTTCGTATTTATAAAGTTGCATGAGTTTCCTACAGGGACGAAAATAAAGAATTAGAGAGAGGGGGGCAAGCTACGGGTGTGTGATCACACTCCCCAAAAACGTTGTTTTTAATTGGTAGGAATTTTCCTACGACCTTTACAGTTTTCCAAAGTTTATTTTTTCAAAATATCCTCTGAAATCTGTTGTCGTTTCACTCGAATTTTAAAATGAACCGTTGCAGAAAAATATAAAAAGGACAACTGCAGCAGTCGCCTATTTTTCTAGTAACATAAAAACGTTTATTGGAGAGTCATACTAATAAGTTCGTATATCTACGATAACTTACTAATGTCTTACCTATAACTTACTAAAGAGTTCGTAAACTAATATAAGCGCCCTATCTGCAAATCACAGCAATTGATTTAAGCGTCCTAGCATCACAGGTTAGTTTATACATCTAAAACTTCTTGGAACGCATTACAGAGTCCATAGGACAACCACAGAGGTGTTTTAGAATATGAGAACAAATGAAAACGCCTATCCCAGGATTAACTTTGGGAAGGCGTCTATTTTTCGTTCCTATATATTATTTATTGAATATTCATAATAAAACTATTTTTACAATCTACGAAATCTGGTTGACGATTTTCAAAATCGTCTTTATACTAGTAGTGTTAAGACTTAGTAATTATACCTACTTCAAGTATAACATGAACGTCTATAAAATTGCAATACATTTTTAAAAATAATTTTTTTATTATGAGGCGTCACTTCCAGCAATTGGGGGTCTCGGCTACTAAAATATAGCAAAAGGAAGGAAGTTTTCAGATGAAGAAAAGACAAAAAAAGAAGGTAGAAAAGAGGAACAAAGTCAATGAGCAAAGGGTTACAGTTACAAGAGCGTTTATAAAAAATAAGGTTGACATTGAATTGGTAGATGCAGGTTTGACACTCTTCCACTCGATAAATAATGCAAAAGATAGGGTTAATAACAATGAAAGCTATAAGAACAAAAAGTTTCTGTTGAATAAAAAACCTCGTTTTGCATTAATTCAAATCATCAATGAGGATCCAAAGTTGTGGGAAACGTGGAAAACCCAACAAATCAAATTTAAAGATAGTGGATACAACGAAGACTATAAGCCAACTTTGCACCGTATAGACAGAACAGGAGATTATGAAATTGGTAATCTTGCAATGTTATCGGATGAAGATCACAAACAAGAAAATGCTGTGCAGACAGCTTTAGTGACCTTTGGGGACGATGGATTGGGCTTTCATATGGTCAGCACTATCAAAGAAATGAGCGAATTCACGGGTGCAACATACGGCAAGCTAAAGAGTGTCGAAAATCAAGCAATCGAATTAGCTAATGGCCAAATGGCTATGTACGCAAGAGTTGAACAACGTCCCGCCCGTCCCAAAGAAGAAATGGAAGCACAGGATAAGGCGTGGTATGCCCGTTTAAAAGCCAGTATTGAACGCATAAACCAAAGGGAAAATCCTTCAATTAAAGAAATAAAACTACTGAAAGCTATGCAAAACGATGTTACTCAAATGGAGCGCATGAAATTCCACTTGTTGTGATTCCCAATTAAACATCCTATAGGTAGGACATGTCATACAAAACCTATCTATAGGATCTATACGATACATCCGACTGCTGAATTATAAGGGACACTAAAATTATATTTATTATCTAATAATAGGTTTAATAATCCTTATTCTATATGGCTTTGTAGACTACTTATTAACTTAGAATTTTTATATAACCTATCACAAATCAAATCAGAAAAAGAAAGGAATGATAATTATATCCAAAGTTAAACATCCGATAATTAAACCGTTACCAATTTTAAATATTGACTATGAAACAGGTATCGACACCTGTTATCTAATGTGTAAATTGTCTCCCAAAGATAAAGAATTCATATATGAACGCTACTATAACGTATATCAGCGAACAGCAGGTTACAGACATTCTCTATTCTTGAATGACATTGGATTTACCATGCATCTATCACCAATTGATCCAAAGTTTCATTGTCATTTCAACGCTACTTTAAAGATACATCGACTCTTTTTTACATCAGCTATCCCCATTGAGATTATAGAAATCCTTAATCATATCGACTGGCGTATCATCCGTTTAGATATTTTTTATGATTTCAAAACAAGGGTACTCGATTCCCTGCTTTTTAAGCATCATAAAACTCTTTTTGACAGTGGAAAGCTATACGAAAATGAAACTTTTTACGTCGGTAATTACAATTCAAAACGTAGAGGGCATATACTCGCACACTATGACCGCCAAATCAAAGAACAAAAAAGGGATACTGGAATCGTCCATCAGTTCCCGAATCGTATGGAAACTAGGTTCAAATTTACCTTGAAAGAAATGCCCATCCATAACATTCAGCATGGCGTCATATTAAAACAGATGAAACGCTACTTATTTATCTCGGACATTGAGCAACTAAACACCGACAAATGGCGTAGGAATCGTATCCGCAAGCTACAATATAACTTTGGATTATTCAGCACATACCCTGAAAAAGAACAGAAAAAGATACGGGAATTACTCAAACTGGAACGTGAGCCACTGGAAGTTATGTATGCTGCCAATGCTCATGAACTATTTAATTTCATGGATTACGACAAAAAGGCGGCATCATCTGCAAATGGATTAGTCCCACCAGTAGATTTATTAGAGTTGGAAACGTTCGAGGAATTCGATTACGAGGAATTTAATGAGAAAGAAGGCGGTACAATGGACAAGCAACAGCAAAACTTACTGACCAAGATAGCTAACATTCTGCAAGATCCATTACAAACCCCTCTAATCGACTTTGAAGAGTTGTGCGGTACTTACAGCCGCAAGAAAGTTAATGCGCTTAACGACCAGTTAGACATCTTGAGAGATGAAAAATATATTAACTTCAGCAGGGAAGAATACGGATTTAGAATCGAATTACTACCAACGGCCATCTAATTAACGTCACCAATAACATGATTGAGTGTCGACGACCAATCATGTTATTGGTGAGCGTACTGCTATCAAAGGGTACGTTTTCTTATATATCCAACTAAAATTAATTATTCGACACCCGAAATAGATGATATAGCACACTAAAATACTTGATCCTGTTATGTATCGAGTCGATTACGGATAGAGGCATATGTAAACGAAATGATAGGCCGCAACCCTACAAAAATAGTCGTTTAACACGTGCCGACCGTTATGAATCATAGGGTATCGCAATATATGTGAATGTCGCTAAAAGCCCTAAAATTGGATATTGACTCGAAACGTTTCGAGATCAACTACGAACGTTCTGATAATTCAGTTATACGGAGTAATAAATATGATATTCTACTAAGTAAGACTTTATATATATTTACAAATACAGGGAGGAATAGGTGATTAATTGTGAATCGTTCTTCAATAAATGATAATAGTCTATTAAAATCACTTCAAGAAGAAATCAAGCAAAAAAGAAGAATAGCCTACGATCAAATAGAAAATCAATTTATACAAAATAAGTCCAGTATAGATAAAATAGCTAGGAGTGCAGATTGTTCGTTGGATCAAGCATTTCTTTTTTGTCTGTTTCATCATATAGGTGTAGAAAAATTAGAAGAAGGTAATTTTAGTTTAGTGTTAATGAAATACCTAATGGATAAAAAAATGATGGAATTTTCAAGTATTCATGAAGTAGAAAGCTTTATCAATAAAAACTATATGTTTTTTGGAAACGTAGATAGCTTCGAATCAATGCAAGAAAACTTCAATTATAATGAAACTTTGCGTTCTTTAAGCGAGGGAAATGTATCAATATTTAATAATGTTTATTTATTCAATAGTTTAACTATAGATGATTTTGAAAATATCTTAAACAATAAAGAACCTAATCCCATACATGAAATTCTAGTTGATTTTAGGTTTGATCTTCACCAAATTAGCTTTTTTTATAACTCTACCATGGTTTTGAGAATCAATGTGAGGAATGAAAACTGTAAGAATTTAATAATTGAAAGGATTAGTGAGTTTGATGCAGTTTCAAATGAAAATAGACTTAATGATTACCGCCTTTTGGAAACTGAAATCAACAATTTAGAAGATTGGATAACCGAGCTATTCAACAACTTTGTTCGTGAAATACCAAGAGAATATTTTTGGGATTTCAATGCACATCGAATAATAGAGTATCTTATTCTTGATAAGGCTTATTTGAATGAACTTTTATTTAATGTTCCTCTTGAGGCTTACAAGTTTGGAATGAACTATTTAATTAACGATCAACCAGAAGGGGTTATAAAATATTTAGTTGGAATTATTGATAAGTTTAAAAAGATTTTGACTCATAAGATGGATATTGCTACTCACTTAATGCCGGCATTTATATGGATGATACTAAGAAAACAAGTCGTAAAATATTTTGCAAATGAGTGGGAAGAACGATTTGGCGCATATTTCAAAGCTGTAGATAAAGATTACATGGATTATATTAAAGTCTATTGTGAAATCCAAGAAATAAATACCCTTGACGAAGAAAACATTGGTTTATTGACATACTATCTAATTAATAAAGAACTATTACCAGAAGTAGAATTGAATAAACTTAATATTTATCATAAGTATTATATATTTGTAGAAAAAGAAGTTCAATTAATGAATGAAATAATTGAATATGAAAAATTCGAAAAAAAGTTAATGCAGAAACCTAGTGTTGAAAAAATGGATTTTAATGATGTAGACCTTTTTACAGGATACGAGTTTGAAGCATTTGTTGAAAAGTTGTTTACCAAAATGGGGTATTTATCCGAAAGGACTAAAGGTTCTGGGGATCAAGGAATCGATGTTTTGGCAGAAAAGGATGGAAGGAAGTTTGGGATACAAACGAAATGTTATGGTTCAAAAGTAAATAATTCAGCTGTGCAGGAAACTGTTGCAGGCATAGCTTATTACAATTGCGACAGGGGCATAGTTATTACCAATAATTATTTCACAAAATCAGCAGTAGATTTAGCTGCTAAAAACGACATAATTCTATGGGATAGAAACATGCTGCGGGAGAAATTTAATGAATATATGTGAGGAAGGCAACGGCTATTAATTTTCAATGGCAGGAAGAATAATCAGATAAGAGTCTAGTCAATCCTATTACCGTTAGAGTACAGTCAAACGGTAATGAAAACGACCGTCTAGGAATGGCTCTATATCAACGTCCTGTAATTACCGTTTGACCGTTACCGTATTAGATGGTATAATAAGGGCAACAAAACAAACGGGGGTAATGACAATGACAATCAAAGGATACATTCGTGTGAGTTCAGAATCACAAAATATTGCTAGGCAAGAAAAATCACTTAAAGAAGCAGGTTGTACAGAGTTTTACACTGAAAAAATAAGTGGTGCAACAACAGAACGCCCACAACTTCAATTAATGCTATCAGAATTACAAGAAGGCGATACGGTAATCATCCATGAATTAAGTCGCCTGTCGCGCTCCACTAAAGACTTAATTGGAATCGTTGAAGTTATCCAAGAAAAAAAGGCATATTTAAAATCAATAACAGATAAATGGCTAGATCTATCAGAGGACAATCCTACGGGTGAGTTTATCTTTACGATGTTTTCAGCACTAGCACAGTTTGAGCGGAAGATGGGGAAGCAACGACAAAAAGAGGGCATTGCAATTGCCAAAGAAAAAGGTAAATTCAAGGGTCGCAAAACGCATCTAGTAGAAGGCGGTAAAGAGGAAGCAAGAATGAATGCCATCGTTGAAGCGTACAAAGCAGGCACATCAATCAAAGACATACGGGTAACGTTTAAAGTCGGTACTGGAACAATATACCGCCTATTGGAACGTGAAGGATTGAGAGGGTAGCCCATCAGCTACCTGTCTTTGCTTCAATGATTCATAACAAATGAGGAGGAAATGAAATGACATTGATTGAATTCAACCAACGATATGAGGAGATCCTGTTCTCTTCTGATAGCAACGATGCAAAATCATTGAGATATGCAGAACTAATGACAGAACTAGAAAAAACATTCCACATTCCGATGTTAAAAAATGAAGATTGGGAACAAAAAAACAGGAAAGTCATTGCGTTATACCGGAAAATTTCATTAAGTAGACAACTTTAAGTTCACAAGTAAAAGCGACATTTTACAAGGATACCGACAGCCGTAAACGTAGGAAAAAGGCGGGATAACGGCTACTCCTATATTTGGCCAAAGTCATCATCCATCATCAATAGCAGTAACGGGGCGGTAACTGCCGAACATCTGCAACACCCTACCCGTACAGCAGCTAGACCACGCCTGTTCATGCACTAGACAAATAATAAAAGACGAATATTGTCTATCACACTATTAATGCTATATTAAACAGTGCAAACAGCAAAAGGAGGAATATTATGAAAAAAACTCTATCAGTCTTATTTATTTTGATCTTAACGCTGTCATTAGTTCCACAAGTTAATGCTGCCAATACCGATTTTAAAGACGTACCAAAAAACCACGCTAACTATGCAGAAATCATGTTTCTAGTAGACAAAGGAGTAATTAAACCAACAGAAAATTTTTTCCCCGACAAAAAAGTAACACGTGAAGAGGTCGCTGTCATGGTAAGTAAAGCAGTCGGTCTTGATGGAAAACAAACCCAAACGAAGTTTAAAGATGTACCCGAAAGTAGATATTCATCAGGTTACATTAATTCGGCTGTTGAAGCAGGAATAATAAACGGATATCCAGACGGAACATTTAAGCCGAACAACTTAGTAACGAGAGGACATATGGCCGCATTCATCGCAAATGCCTTTAAATTGACGGGTCAAGCCGATATAAAATTCAAAGATGTTCCAAAAGGATCAACCTCTTATATAGCAGTAAGAAAACTAGCATTTTTAAACATAACTTCAGGATATGGAGATGGAACATTTAAGCCGAATGAAAGTTTGAGTAGAGCACATTTCTCTGCATTTTTGGCTAGGTCAATGAACCCAGCTTTTAGACCAGTCTCTAAAAGAAAAGTATACCTAGATTTAGTTACGAAAAGTATTATGCTAAATAATGTAACTACCTTTATGTCCAAAAGTGAAGTTATCTCAATATTAGGTAAGCCGCAAAGAGAGTATATTGATATCGATTATAATCAAGAATTGGTTCAGGAATATCCGGGCATGTCAATTTTCTACAGCGGCGAAATCGTAGAAAGTATAATCGCGAAGGTATCAGAAAAGGAATTTTTTAATAAGATTTTACCCGATTTTGCAGGTCGAAAATTCACCGATCGGGAGGGACACTATGTGTTGTATTCAAAGGAAGCAAAGGTTATTGCTTTATATAAATATGAAAATGGTAAAACATCAATATATCTTTTCTGGGGTGGCGACTTCGATAGGGAGATCAAGGATGGAAATTATATTGAAATAAAGTAAAGTATTTCTGATTTTTCGTTCTGATTGCCCATTCGATATTTGATTTAAACAAAATAGTAAGCGAGTTAAAAGATAAAGGGGTAGCCCATACAGCTACTCTTTTTTTGTTTTAATCCATAACACCCGATCACACATAAAACAGAGATTTTAACGGAAAACGAAGGCTCGGAAACGTAGGGAAAAGGCGGGTTTACGAAGGTTGATATATTTGGCCAAGGGGCGTAGTCCATCATTAACAGCAGTAACGGGCGGGATAATTGCCGATACAATCTACTTACTGATCCCTACAGCACACATACCACGCTTAGTCATGCACCCAGCCTTTAAATTGGACGATACCGCTACCAAACTGCACCAGTCCAACATTATGACGACTTTAAACCAGACTCATTGCGTCCGTGTTACAATAACGCATGACCAACATGTTTGAAACGGGGGCAGTCATATGAGCGCAATAAAAGTGTACAGTATCGACGAAACATGCACCGCTTTAAAGTTGAAGCCACCAGTGTTAAGGAAGTATTCGGCTATGTTAGAAGACGCAAATTATACTGGAATTGGACGAAACAGTAGTAATGCAAGGTTCTACACCGATGAAAATTTAAAAGTATTAAGGGAATTGATTTCATACAAAGATTCTGGCTTTATGACGTTGAATGATGCCGCAAAGGCGATAACAGAGCGCATAAATGGCATTGACGTAATGGACGTTGTTACGCAACAAGTACCTAATATAGCGCAACAACAAGACGTTGGACGGTTACAAGATGCGGTTTTGCAATTGACGGAACACATTCAAAATCAAAGTATTTTATATGAGCAAAACATGGGAATTTTATTGCAGGAAATCCAGGATATTAAGAATGAATTAAAGGAAATAAGAGAGGTTTCTTCAGTAATTGAAGAAGTAGCGGCAACAGTTGAGGTAGAAGAAAAGCCTAAAGGATTGTTTATGCGACTATTTGGGAAATAACTTGCAAGATTAGCAATCTAGTTGTATGATTACCCCAACGAAATAAATCGAACAAAAAATAAGAGGCATTGAGCGTTATAACTGGCCGGCAAGCCCGTTACAACCGTCTTACACCGTATCAGACACGGCGTGAAACACTTCTCAAATACCTCTCGATAACGTCATTATACACACGATACAAGGCGGAATCAAGAGGTAATACGAGCGGAGGTTTTAACCGGTACGACCTACGGTTAATTCCTCCGTTTTTTTGTTTCCTAAAAAGGAGACTATGAAATGACACTAACTAACACAACAGAAACGTACCAATCACTGCAACCATTCTTCACAATCAACGAACTAAACGACAATACTAAACTGATTCGAGAACGTCACGCCAAAGACTTAACACGTTCAACTTATAGAGTCCTGGACGTATTGCATCGTTATTCTTCTAAGTATTACGGGGTATCATACCGCAGTAAATCCAAGATAGCCGTAGAATTAGGCATCAGTCGCAAAACAGTTACCAGGGCATGTCAACAACTTGAATCATTAGGTATCATTCAACAACATGAGTTAAAACGCCACAATGGCGACAGAAGAAGATCATCAA
>NZ_VOBC01000012.1 GCF_008369195.1 Sporosarcina sp. ANT_H38
ATACCTCACCAAACTATAAGACGATACATGAAAATTCATGGGCATTATTTAGTCATGAAAAAAAGTCATAAAAGCTTTTTAATTCATGAAAATAGCGTTAAAACTTTAAACACCATACGCTCTTTGTATGCAGCAGGTAAAACAAATAAGCAAGTGGATGATCATTTGATAAACAATGGTTTTGCTTTGAATTTAGACAGTGGGAATACTCATGAGCATGTGAGTAATGTTGTTTCTGGTGGTGCTTTACAAGATTTGAAGAACGACATGAATAGTCTTCATGAAAAATTAAATGAGCAAGAGAAATTTAACCGATTACTTCTAGAAAAAATGGTTGAACAGAATGAAAGAATTGAATCGCAACAAAAATATATTGATGAAAAACTGACCAAAAGAGATGAGTTATTACTAAAATCAATGCGTGAGATCCTTGAAGTGAAAAAAATAAACAGTCCCGTCCAGCAGCAGGAACAACAGGAAAAGAAGAAGTGGTATTATTTTTGGTTTAAATAGATTTGAAGGTTTCCCCCTGCTTTTTTGGAGGAGGCCTTGTTGCGGGGTTTGGGGTGCAAGACCCCAAGTAGATTCGCATAGCTAGAAGAAAGTCATTGTGATTATGATAGCGTTTTTTCGGATTAAAATATTAAGTCAAGCCGAGATCATAAACTCCTACTTTTTTGTATGTCGGCTTGTATCCATTTCGTATCCGAAAAAAAAGGATAGTCAAATCTGTAGCGCAGCGGAAAAGGTGGAGAATTTTTTAAGTGTTCTTCTTGAAAAATTACTACCTGGGATTTTACTTTCCTTTAGCGTTACTTGGCAAGAGTGTAGTGGGGTATGAGTAAAAAAGCTGTCACGCTAGCGTTCCTAAACGCTAAGGTAGCTGTCACGCTAGCGTTCCTAAATTTAAAAAACTTGTGCCCATCAAAACACTAGGCTTCGCCTAGTCCCACACCAGAAGTGGGGCCAGTTTTCCCTTATGCTCTTTCTGACTACTTTTAGCTATTAACGTTCTGTTTAGAAAAAAGAAGATTAAGAATGGACCGTTTCTTGCTTCGCTTAAAACCCTTAAATCTATTCGTAACCATAAACTAATTAAAAGCCCCCAGACGCTCTTAAAAAGCTTCTAGGGGCTTTTAAATTGATTTTGATATTACTTAATCGCCTGTATTTTTCCTTTGGGATTATAGAAATGGCAAGCTACGGGTTTGGCATGATTCCCTAAAAACTTCGTTTTCACTTGAATAGGAATTTCCTATGACCTTTACAGATTTCAGAGTTCATTTTTTCAAAATATCCTCTAAAATTTGTTGTCACTTCTCTCGAATTTCAATTTAAGTTCCTTTAATTAATTGTATAAAGGTTACCACTGCGATATTGTATAAGTAACTTAAATTACAGGAGGTTTTACAGATGTTTGTATTACGTGGCTTAGATGGGAAAATCGTGACAAGTACAGAATGGGGAAAAGAAGAAAAAGAGGAGCAACATGAAATGTATGAGCAAGCGCAGCAGGCACTCGAAGAAATTGAAAAGAGTTTGCCAAAAGGTATGTTTCGGATTGTAGCGACTGAATGTGATCGTTGTGGTGGAAATCATGATGTGACGATTTTTCATGTAAATGATGAACCGAAGGCGTTTTGTCAAAATTGTCGGGTGGAAGTATTTGCGAAGAAAAAGCCTGTAGGTCGTCCAACTGTTGGCATTACGAAAAAAGTTTCGCTTACTCTCCCTGAAGAAGAATGGGATTGGTTGGATGAAAAAGCTGAAGGCAATCGCTCTAAATTTTTGAGGGAAATTGTCTGGAATGCGCTTGGTAATGAATCTGAGTGGGACAATTATGCCTGTCTTGGATATGCGATTAAGGGATTGGAAGAAATGAGTTATTCTTCTGAGGAAATTAAAAAGATAGTGCGTGCAATTTATTCGCAATTCGATATGAAGAGTGTTCCAGAAGCGAATAAAGTTTATTGTGAATCAGATTATTAAGAGTGGCTGATGTCACTTTTGTTCTTCTCAAAGCCATTCCCTTTGGTTTTGAGGCGTTCAAATGAATTTGGGTTATATTCATAAGGGAATTGATTAGAACGCAAAATAAGCCCTTTGTAATTGTTTTAGAGGGCATTGGTTTTATAATGATTCATACTTATTTATTATAATAAATATATGGATGAAATTATTTGATTCGTTGTTCTCGTTTGTGCTTTTTTGTGTTACTGTATGTATGTAAACGAATGGAGGTACTAATATGGTCGAAAATAAAAAAAAGAGGGTTCATATAACTTTAAGTCAAGACAGTTTTGACAAAGTAGAAGAAACCTCTAATCGTTATGGCATTACTCCTAATGCTTTTATATCTTTTATTGTTGGTCAATGGGTTGACGCTAATTATAATATGTCAAAAGTAATGTCTGATAAAGTGAATGATTTACTTCCGGATCTGAGTACTGTTTCTGAAAATCCACAATTGATGGAAATGGTTAAAGCGATTTTAAGTAGTGATCAGGATTTTAAAGATGCTGCTAGAAATAAAATTGATAACAAATAAAAAAAGTGCTGAGATAATTTTTGATTCACTTACCTTAACTCAACCTAATCTAATCAAATAAAATAGGCTTATCTAATTCATTCAAACTAGTTTATTGAAACTAATTCATTCTAAAAAAAAGATAAGTAAATTATAAAAACTTAAAAAAACAAAGTTAATGTTAGTTGAAGTCATATTGATTATTCGTCAGTGAAGAAAGAGATGGCGATGAAAATCATGAGTATCTATTCTAATAAAAACGAGAAAAAACCGAGTAAATCTGCTGTGTTAACTAAAGATGGATCTAAGTTAATTGGTGTCATTGTAACTCAAGAAAATGTAATTAATAATGTTGGGTTTGTACCTTCAATTACGTATAACCAAAAAGGTATTTATTTAAAAAGAAAAAAATGTGTCTCTTTTTTGGGTGAAGATGCAATTAAACTTATCAGACCGGCTAGACCAGGAGAAAAAGAAATCGAAAAATAAATGAGGTGTGAAATATGGAAAGTACTGTTTCCCGAGATATTGATATTGTTGATCAGTATCTCAAATCTGATTCTTTTTCTTCGGCTTTGTTTTCTTCGAAACTTGCAAATTTCGTTGAACGTTTTGTTGAAGGAATTGATACGGCAGTAATCAATGAATTCCCTATTATTGAATGTCCGATGATTGTGGCTGATTTTTGATGTTTTTCTCTATAAACTTAACTTGTTACTAATAATAGGACATAGAGTCTCACTTTTGCTCAAAAACAGCCTTGAACCCTACGGGCTACTGGTTTTCTTTTTTCTAAAATAACGCTCCTTAAGGTGGTGAATTAGTTTGTCTTCTGTAGCTGCTAAATGCGGCGAATTAACGATGCATCTTCAAGCAAAAATTTCTGGTAAGCATTTTGCTAAATCTATGACTTGTAACAAATTAGATTGTCCAAAATGTCAGCCCGTTATCGCTGCACGGATTAAGAGGAAAATCCGTTATTACGCTCAGCATGAACGTTTGGTGTTTTTTAATACGATTACATCGAAACAAGGATTTGAAGATCTGGAGAAGTTATTTCAAAAGATTCGTAAGGAATTGGCTTTTAATTTTACGATTCATGGTTATATGAAAAGAAAAAAAGTGGATTATGAAACGGCGTGGAATTGGTACCAGAAGAAAAAAGAGAAGTATATTCAGTCAGATATTTTAGTTGAAATTGAAAAAATCACTAGAAGAAATTCTATTATCGAAGCAGCTAAACAAAAAAATGTCTTCTATGATGGGCTCACAGAAGACGAAAAACGAATTTTTAAAACTGATAATAAAAAACTTATAACTCAAAAATACAATATCCTGTTCAATTATAACGCAAAAGATGAAAAACTAAAAGAGACGTTATACGAAAAAATACTTATACGATTTAATGAAAATGAGTTAGCAGATTTTAAATTCATTCGTGTTATAGAATTTCATAAAAATGGACAACCCCATTATCACTTTTTAACGAACAGATATGTACCCCATACTTTACTTAAAAAGATTACAATCGAAGGTGTAAATGATGTCTACGACAATTCTTATATTGTTGAAGATGCTTTAAAGAAAAACCCGACGTTGAATATTGAAGATGTAAACACTGATATTGTTTCTAATTATGTATCCAAAATCACTGACTACATCACTAAAGACACGATTGAGGTATTTTCCGATTTGAAGAATAATGGTGGTTTAACTAAAAAAATCATTAGTTCGTCTGATGATATTAAGATTTCCGATGAAAATTCAAAAGAAGATGAGAAGAAGTATATTAAGCTCGGTGTTTATGATTTAACTTTAAATTCTACTAGTCATGAAATACCGAATTTTAGTCTTGGGAATGTTAAGGATTTTATTTTGTTGAATTCATTTTGTGCGCCTGAACAGGATTCTATCAATATTTTGAATGAAGTTAAGTCTTTGAGGTTGGATGATTCCCAGAAATACAATTACATCATCGCAAATCGTTTGGAACAAATTTCGTCTATGGATCAGCAGCGCTTAAAGAACAAATTGATTAAAGGTGCTGTGGACGCTCTGACAGACGAGCAACATGCCGTTATTGATTTGTATAAGCAAAGTAATATTAGCCTGTTGGTTGGACGTGCTGGCACTGGCAAGAGCTATACTATTGCAAATTTGTTGAAGTCTTTAAAACCTGACCCTTTGAGGACCTTTGTTGTCACTTATACTGGTAAAGCATCTAGTAGATTGAAAGAGTTGTTTAGTTCAAATGGTGTTTGTGATTATAAACCGATGACTATACATAAGGCTTGTTCGTCAAACTTTGCGAGTGATTTTTTGAAAAACGAAAGAAATACTTTAGACTGCGAGTATTTAATTATTGACGAAATATCTATGATTCCGAAGGAGATATTGGCTAAATTACTTTTGGCAGTTCCTACGAATGTGAAAATACTATTTGCTGGCGATGATGCACAATTGCCCCCAGTCAACGATGTTTCAATTATTCCCGAATTAAAGATAAATTCAAATGTTGAAACGGTTGAATTAACAAAAGTATTTCGTTCAGAGGACAATATTTTAGATGCAGCTTATCAAGTTCTAGATAAGCAAATGATTGATTTTGAAACGTTTGATGATGGTAATCTATCGGATATTGTTAAAAGTCTTGTAGAGAATGGTTATCAAATTCTGACGAACACCAAAGTGATGACTAAAAAAATCAACACGATTGTTCAAGAGGGAAAATTTCAAATTACACGTTGTTTTAATGACTTTAAGTATGATGAACAAGATCGTGTAATGATTGTTGCAAACAGTACGCCACGGGAAGTATCGAACGGTGATACTGGAAGGATTGTTAGTTTTAATGAAAAGGGTGTTTTCGTTCAGTTGGATTGTGAAGATAGACAAGTATTTTACAAGTACGAGGATACTGAGGAAATTGTTCCGGCGTATGCTTTTACAGTTCACAAAAGCCAAGGATCTGAATATGAGAAAGTCGTTCTTATTTTGGAAGATAAACCGAAATTAAATACTAATAATCTTTTATATACAGGAATTACTAGAGCGAAGAAGGATTTTAAAGTTTTCGTTCCTTCTGAATCGATGTTAAAGAATACAATTATGACTTCACCTATATCTTCTGATATTTATTCAATTAATAATGTTGTCAATAGCAGCTTATTACCAGTTTAATATTCTGAAGCACCTTGAAAAACAGGGTGCTTTTTTTGTTTTTTTTAAACTTTTACATATTCCAAATTAATTTGAAGCTAATTCATAAGAGAAGATAGCTTCTTTTTTATTCATCGTAAAAATTAATCAGAATCCATAAGACAGCGAAGAGTGGACGGCGTAAGCCGGACGCGACTGCTGCATTGAAATTTTACTAGGAAAAATAAAACAGGATTTTCCATTATGATATTTTTTAAAAATGTCGTGAGCATATGGAAACGCTTTGAGAAATTCATGAGAACGCAAAGGCTTTTTCACCGTCAATACAGAATATATCTTTATCGAGCAAGTGGTAAACAAATGAGTGTGAGCAGGTGAGAAAGTGGGAAATAACTATTTAACAGTGGCTGAAATGGAAAATGAAACAAAAATACCTCACCAAACTATAAGACGATACATGAAAATTCATGGGCATTATTTAGTCATGAAAAAAAGTCATAAAAGCTTTTTAATTCATGAAAATAGCGTTAAAACTTTAAACACCATACGCTCTTTGT
>NZ_VOBC01000013.1 GCF_008369195.1 Sporosarcina sp. ANT_H38
TAGCACTCTCGCTGTATTTCATTGATGTTTTGCTGTTCAGTTTTCAAGGTTCATGTAGGAAGAATCAACTTGCATTCCTCATTTTATTTGTTGTCGTTGTTTCGGTGACAACTTTTATATCATAACATTTCGTTTCGTCCGTGTCAACAACTAAATTCAATTTCTTTTTTGTCGTTATTAATATATCGGAAACGCAACGTTTATAAATATACCATTCTATTTATATAAACGCAAGTATTATTTTCATAGTGGATATTATATTACGTTATGCACACTTTTTAGAGTGACCAATGCACTTTGCATTAAAAGTATGTATACCACTTCTTTTTCTTAACCTAAACTATTGATGCAATATTAGCCTTCAAATTACTTTCAATTTTTTAGATCTCACTAAAGAAAAGTAGACTATTTTCGACAGTAGTCTCTTTTAATATTTTATAGTGATTTTCATGAAGAATTAATAAATTCCATAATGACGTTCCCTCCCCCTTTAACTAAGGTTCGTTATAACCATAAAAAGAGATCATTTTTGAAATTATCATTTCAAGAGAATGTAATCCGTTCGTTTCCCTTTATATATGAGATAAAATTAAACTGCAACCAGCAGGGAGTTTCTTCATCCCCCACTTATTCTTTTCGTGTCCTTGAAGCGTAAATTCGGGTTCTTACTATAAGAACTGCAACGGTAGCATTTTAGACCATTGGGTTTTCCAAAACCAAAAACGGATTCAGAAACATAATAAAGAAACTCAAACCCATCTTTAGACGTGATTCTCTCATTTCAGGAATTAATCGGCCACCAACAGATAAAGGAGGTTCAACTTAGCACTCTCTCCATTGATGTACTCGTTCTTTCCTTCTATACGGTAGTTTATCGAAATGCGTTGCTCAATCATGTAATCTTCCAGAATCATTGATTTCAAAAAAATAATTCCAAAATCAAATACGTTAAATAACAACAATCACCTTCAACAGACCATAATAATCAGCTTGTATACTCTATATATGTTCTGACGAATTTAATTTGTATTCTTGTTAGTTATGATCTATTTCAACGTCACTCTCTTTCAGACTGCTTATAAATATATAAACCAAGCAGAAGCGCTTCACAATTGTTAGTGACAAGTACAATTACACTGAACTGGAGAAATGGTAACGTTACATAAATGAGAAACTGAAGAAAAATAATTGAATCCAACTTGGACAAAATTTGAAGATAATCGAAAACTTAAGGTACAAAACTAATACTTGGTGGAAACATTGGATTAATCAAGCCCACGGAAGCTAAAATATCGGATGCCAAGTATTAAGCTGTCATTTCCTGTGGTTATGCAAATTACAAAAGTCTTTTTGCTAATTTGCGTCTTTGTACAAAAACGCTTTACAACTATATTGAGCTCGTACTCATCACGGAAAAGAGCATTGATTTACCTATACAAGTTTGTCTGAGCATAAAAACAAAAATAATATGAGTAAATACGTACGCCCTTGGCCGCAACACCAATGAATGTCCTGCTCAGTTTCAGGTGTGGAAGCATGAAGGATTCGTTCATTGCAATATCAAAACCATCATGAAAAAATTTGCTAATACGAGGTGATTTTAACAATTACCAAACGAAAGAACTTATAACAAAATCATCTTAAGGATTGCTGCCAAAAACAATCAAGCTGTATCTTTAATATACGTAAGAACTATGACACTAATTTTGCAAATATATTTATGACACTGACTTCTGATAACAGACCCGACCCCAGTACTTTCTTCTTAAGTAAAGATACAGTGATCTCCTTTACGCATCCTCGTACGTCTTATGAGCGCAGTAAAAATATATTTTGCAAAGGATTCGTACAAAGTTTTTCAAAGTATATTACAGACTCCCAGTTGATTTGGCATGGAGTCTCTGTGGGCACAAGTATGTACGAGCCAAGAAGCAAAGCACCACAAGGACATGGCTCCCCCAATGCTAGCTATCATGCCGACCTCTTCTGTAAAAACTTGCTCATATCGGTATATACGTTCCTTTGACACTCTCTGCATCATCATCTTGCATTTCTATCTACTGTTATTTTGCATTATACAACATATAGGCATCACAATGGAGTATTATGTATTTTTCCTCAAAATCAGAAAGCTATTACTCCTAAATTGCAATATTAAATGCAACAACTCATGAAAGTACAGACAAACCGTTAGTCAGGCTATGTTGGCGAGTTCTTCTGAGAAGCACTCTTCAGGTGTTCGATACCCAAGGATTTTTCTAGGCAGACGATTACACCAGCTCTCTGCATAGCGAATTGTATCTGCAGAAACTGAAGTGATGGCTTTCCCCTTCGGGATAAAACGGCGAATTAATCCATTATGACGCTCATTCGTTCCGCGCTCGCATGATGTATAGGGGTGCGCAAAGAAAATCTCTGTATCTTCACTCAAGACGGAAGTGCTAAGTTCGGAGAATTCGGATCCGTTATCAGCGGTAATTGTCTTGAACACCTTGGCGAAGTTAGGGCCGTAGTTCTTGCGTATTTCATTGATAGCAGCACTCACCGCTTCGCTACTCTTGGCACAAATTCTTAAGATGATTTCCTTACGGGTTTTCCGTTCAGTAATAGTCAAAAGCGCCTCGTCCTGGCTCTTCTTTCCGATGACCGTATCGATTTCCCAATGGCCAAATACTTCACGATCCTCGACTTCAATCGGGCGTTCTTCGATACTACGACCAAGAACAAGCTTGTTAACCCGGCTTCTTTTTGTTTTTGTGTTTAGGCGAACTTTCATAGGTAAATCAATGTTTTTGACCGTTATGAGTCTAAGCTCAATATAGTTGTAAAGTGTTTTTGTACAAACGCGTGCCTTATTAAAGAGGTTGTTGCGCTTTGCAAATCCGCAGTCGGCGTCGGGTGACCACTCGTCATTCAATATCTTAGCCTCTGCGAACTTGATGAATTCGATGGTTTCATCAAGCTTGAGTTTGGCACCGTAAGCTTTCCGATTTTCTTCGTATTTTACCTGTGCTGTCTCGGGGAAGTAGGCTTCGTACATGATGCGACCGGTTTTTAGTTGCGTTACGGTACCACGCTTTAATTCACGCCAGATTGTACTACGGTCACAGTCAACCGAGTTTACGATGTCCTGCATGGATTTCCCTTCGCTGTGAAGCGCCGCAATCATGCCTCGTTTATAGGTCGTTAGATGTTTAAAGGTGCGTTTAGATGTGGTAGAATGTGATTGTGCCATAGATAAACCTCCGTAATGATTGTGTTTTAGTCGACCTAATCATACACGGTTTATCTGTGGCTTTTCATGTTTTAAGGTTGTTGCATTTGATTATACAACTAGCCGAAAGCTATTACTTCATTTTTTAAAGATATACTTCAGTATGCAGAGAATTAATATAATCGACTTCCCAAAAAAACATTGGCTGTCGAATACCTAAATAGTGTTTCTCAGAATAGCTCCAGCATGACCTAAGATACGGTTTATGTAATCTTTTCGGTTTTTTCTTTCTAATATTGCATTTCAGCGTTTATATACACGTATTCATCATTGTCGGTTTGACCGAATCCCGTAGGTCTGCTCAGCTTGCTAACTATGCGTTCAAAACCGAGCATAACCTTTAATCAATCAATTAACTAATCATTAAAAATAAACACAAAAAAAGCCACTACCCAACGGGTAACGACTTACTTAGAGACCGGCGACGTCCTACTCTTGCAGGGGGAAACCCCCAACTACCATCGGCGCTGAAGAGCTTAACTTCCGTGTTCGGGATGGGAACGGGTGTGACCTCTTCGCAATCGTCACCAG
>NZ_VOBC01000014.1 GCF_008369195.1 Sporosarcina sp. ANT_H38
AAGCTTGTTGAAAACCAAAGGGTTAAGTTAGAAAGGGCGCATGGTGGATGCCTTGGCACTAGGAGCCTAAGAAGGACGGCACTAACACCGATATGCTCCGGGGAGCTGTAAGTAAGCTTTGATCCGGAGATTTCCGAATGGGGAAACCCACTGTCCGTAATGGGACAGTACGTTTACGTGAATACATAGCGTAAACGAGGCACACCCGGAGAACTGAAACATCTAAGTATCCGGAGGAATAGAAAGAAAAATCGATTCCCTGAGTAGCGGCGAGCGAAACGGGAAGAGCCCAAACCAGGAAGCTTGCTTCCTGGGGTTGTAGGACACTCTATACGGAGTTACAAAGGAATGGATTAGACGAAGCGACCTGGAAAGGTCCGCCGCAGCGGGTAAAAGCCCCGTAGTCGAAAGTCCATTCTCTCCAGAGTGTATCCTGAGTACGGCGGAACACGTGAAATTCCGTCGGAATCCGGGAGGACCATCTCCCAAGGCTAAATACTCCCTAGTGACCGATAGTGAACCAGTACCGTGAGGGAAAGGTGAAAAGCACCCCGGAAGGGGAGTGAAATAGATCCTGAAACCATGTGCCTACAAGTTGTCAGAGCCCGTTAATGGGTGATGGCGTGCCTTTTGTAGAATGAACCGGCGAGTTACGATTCCATGCAAGGTTAAGCAGAGAATGCGGAGCCGCAGCGAAAGCGAGTCTGAATAGGGCGATAGAGTATGGGGTCGTAGACCCGAAACCAGGTGATCTACCCATGTCCAGGGTGAAGGTAAGGTAACACTTACTGGAGGCCCGAACCCACGTACGTTGAAAAGTGCGGGGATGAGGTGTGGGTAGCGGTGAAATTCCAATCGAACCTGGAGATAGCTGGTTCTCTCCGAAATAGCTTTAGGGCTAGCCTCAAACTTAAGAATCTCGGAGGTAGAGCACTGTTTGGACTAGGGGCCCATCCCGGGTTACCGAATTCAGACAAACTCCGAATGCCGATGATTTATGTTTGGGAGTCAGACTGTGGGTGATAAGATCCATAGTCGAGAGGGAAACAGCCCAGACCACCAGTTAAGGTCCCCAAGTATTCGTTAAGTGGAAAAGGATGTGGCGTTGCCCAGACAACCAGGATGTTGGCTTAGAAGCAGCCATCATTTAAAGAGTGCGTAATAGCTCACTGGTCGAGTGGCGCTGCGCCGAAAATGTACCGGGGCTAAACGAATCACCGAAACTGTGGATTGACATCTTAGATGTCAGTGGTAGGAGAGCGTTCCAAGGGCGTCGAAGCTAGACCGTAAGGACTGGTGGAGCGCTTGGAAGTGAGAATGCCGGTATGAGTAGCGAAAGAAGGGTGAGAATCCCTTCCACCGAATGCCCAAGGTTTCCTGAGGAAGGCTCGTCCGCTCAGGGTTAGTCAGGACCTAAGTTGAGGCCGAAAGGCGTAGACGATGGACAACAGGTTGATATTCCTGTACCACCTCCCCGCCGTTTGAGCAATGGGGTGACGCAGTAGGATAGGGTGAGCGCGCTGTTGGTTATGCGCGTCTAAGCAGTGAGGTGTGAAATGAGGCAAATCCCATTTCTATAACATTGAGCTGTGATAGCAAGGGGATTTATCCCTGAGTCCCTGATTTCACGCTGCCAAGAAAAGCCTCTAGCGAGGCGGGAGGTGCCTGTACCGCAAACCGACACAGGTAGGCGAGGAGAGAATCCTAAGGTGATCGAGAGAACTCTCGTTAAGGAACTCGGCAAAATGACCCCGTAACTTCGGGAGAAGGGGTGCTCTGGTAGGGTGTTAAAGCCCGAGAGAGCCGCAGTGAATAGGCCCAGGCGACTGTTTAGCAAAAACACAGGTCTCTGCAAAACCGCAAGGTGAAGTATAGGGGCTGACGCCTGCCCGGTGCTGGAAGGTTAAGAGGAGAGGTCAGCGCAAGCGAAGCTTCGAATTGAAGCCCCAGTAAACGGCGGCCGTAACTATAACGGTCCTAAGGTAGCGAAATTCCTTGTCGGGTAAGTTCCGACCCGCACGAAAGGCGTAACGATCTGGGCACTGTCTCAACGAGAGACTCGGTGAAATTATAATACCTGTGAAGATGCAGGTTACCCGCGACAGGACGGAAAGACCCCGTGGAGCTTTACTGTAACCTGATATTGAATTCCGGTGCAGCCTGTACAGGATAGGTAGGAGCCTTGGATTCCGGAGCGCTAGCTTCGGATGAGGCGTTGGTGGGATACTACCCTGGCTGTATTGGAATTCTAACCCATGCCCCTTATCGGGGCAGGAGACAGTGTCAGGCGGGCAGTTTGACTGGGGCGGTCGCCTCCTAAAGAGTAACGGAGGCGCCCAAAGGTTCCCTCAGAATGGTCGGACATCATTCGTAGAGTGCAAAGGCATAAGGGAGCTTGACTGCGAGACCTACAAGTCGAGCAGGGTCGAAAGACGGGCTTAGTGATCCGGTGGTTCCGCATGGAAGGGCCATCGCTCAACGGATAAAAGCTACCCCGGGGATAACAGGCTTATCTCCCCCAAGAGTCCACATCGACGGGGAGGTTTGGCACCTCGATGTCGGCTCATCGCATCCTGGGGCTGTAGTCGGTCCCAAGGGTTGGGCTGTTCGCCCATTAAAGCGGTACGCGAGCTGGGTTCAGAACGTCGTGAGACAGTTCGGTCCCTATCCGTCGCGGGCGCAGGAAATTTGAGAGGAGCTGTCCTTAGTACGAGAGGACCGGGATGGACATACCTCTGGTGTACCAGTTGTCTTGCCAAAGGCATCGCTGGGTAGCTATGTATGGACGGGATAAATGCTGAAAGCATCTAAGCATGAAGCCCCCCTCGAGATGAGATTTCCCATTACGCAAGTAAGTAAGATCCCTCAAAGAAGATGAGGTTGATAGGTCTGGGGTGGAAGCGCGGCGACGTGTGGAGCTGACGGATACTAATCGATCGAGGACTTAACCAA
>NZ_VOBC01000015.1 GCF_008369195.1 Sporosarcina sp. ANT_H38
CATCCCGAACACGGAAGTTAAGCTCTTCAGCGCCGATGGTAGTTGGGGGTTTCCCCCTGCAAGAGTAGGACGTCGCCGGTCTCCAAGTAAGTCATTACCCATTGGGTAGTGGCTTTTTTTGTGTTTACTTTTAATGATGATTAAGCGAATCAATTTCATAGTTCTAAGTCATTAATGTACAAAGAATTTTTTAGCATCAAAAAGCAGTATCTCTCTAAAAATCGAAATAAGTAAGTGACAAAACAAATATTTAAACAAGAAGAATTGACTATTTATAACATAAGATAAGAAAGTCTTAGTTTTTGGACTAGGGACTGTGCCTAGACTTCAAGTGCCAAACACTCGGGTCGTAAATCAGCCCAGGAGGGATTGAATTACATCATTCTCGGATAAATAGCGCGGGATCGCCAATCCGTTTTATAATTGTAGCGCCTGAGAGGGCGCCTCGCGATTTGCTTACTAATACGATGATATTATCTATTTGACATGCAAGTCTTTCCTACATTAACAGGCAGTAAGACTCCCACTTGGAGTACTTGATGACGCGAGAAGAATAAGTAGGGAATTAACTGCCTGTAAAGGCTCGAATGGTCTGGGACAATGCAGAGGAATTGTAGTTCATTCCTTCGTATTGGTTACTTAGGATTTGTCAAAAAAACTAATTCGATTTAGAACTTAACTATTGATATCGATCTGATTCTAGATGTGGTAATGAAATAATGACTATTGATTCAACTCGCGTCAAAGCACATGAATAGTTGCTACTTAAAAAGCTAAGAAAGATACAAATCTTCCACTTTACGAAAAGATAATCGCAAACCAATGTGAGTGCAGTATCATTCTTATCGGTACGCCGGCTATGGGGAGAAGTACAGAACGCTGAAATGCACACGACTAAATGCATATAATGACTGTTCATTAGCCAATTACAAACTATTTCAGAGGATTTCTAAAAAGAATGTTACAGATGATCTCAAATGTTGTATGGTACCAGCAAGAAGGACGATAAAATCTATAAGAAACGAAGTTGCGTTGAATGTGTAATTACCTAACTCAAATGGTATTTTAAGTTGAAATAGGTTTATCATTGTTCTGGGATGAAAGCTAACGAATAATCAAAGCAGCACTATTCGAATAGAAGGTAACAAGATTAAACCTTTGAGGATTGGGTTTATTAAAATCAGGTATGATTGACCGTTTGATAAATTTATTGAATTGTGTACGGTTAGTCAGATACTAACTGAAAAGTATTAAGCTTTCTATATTTGTAGGTATAGTAGACTGCAAATGCGTTCTTTATAAAAATACATCTGGCACAGATCTTAGATTATCTGGTTTTTTAAAAAAATAATAATAAAAAGGATAGCGAGAAATACAGCAATCCAAGTTCAACTAGAAAATTAGTAAAATAACTAGTAAGGGCGCAAAAAGCATGGCCTTGTGAAAAAACTAGGGAGTAAGAGTAGAGGCAAAGTAAGGCAGCCGTTGTGGTGAAAAATTGCTGAGTAGCCAATCAACATTTTAAATCAATTATCGTAAGATGTTAATGAGGGGACATCAAGTTATTGTTATAGAGCTTTAAAATCTTTGAACTTGTTAAAGGGGCATAGATTAGCTGAGCCTATTTCTGGTTTGACTAATTATGAATTTGCCTGACAAGTAGTATATAAATTCGTGTATTTAGGATGTAGGATTATAAAAGTGAAATAATGGACATACATTGTGATTTGTAAATTTGTATTGAATGCGATATGACACTTTATAGGGATAGTAATGCGGAGAAAAATTTACCGGACCAGAAGAGTGCAAAGTGTGGTAGGTTCATCACATTGGGCCAAGTCAATTCAGTCAGCTGCTAAAAGTAGATGCTAGCCAAGATGTCCGTCACTTTAGTAAAGATAGGTTCTGGGTCCATAATAGATTCTGCATTCATTGTTTGGGGTAGTACGGATACTATTTAACGAGACATCAGCAAAATCGGTTTGAATACAAGTAAAAACCCGGTGTTTTGCAAACATATTTTCATTACAGTAATATTATTAAAATAGTTCTTGCATTTTGTAAGATAGAGTGGTATAGTTATAAACGTTGCGTTTCCGATATATTAATAACGACAAAAAAGAAATTGAATTTAGTTGTTGACACGGACGAAACGAAATGTTATGATATAAAAGTTGTCACCGAAACAACGACAACAAATAAAGTGAGGAATGCAACTTGATTCCATAACAATGAACCTTGAAAACTGAACAGCAAAACATCAATGAAATATAGCGAGAGTGCTAACGCACTTGAGCAAAACGTTTCTAGTAAGTCGGCTTCGGTCGGACGAAAAAAACACACACTAGAATCTTCGGA
>NZ_VOBC01000017.1 GCF_008369195.1 Sporosarcina sp. ANT_H38
TCTAGTGCCTTCGGGCGTGGGGGTTCGACTCCCTTTACCCGCACTTATAATGCGGAAGTAGTTCAGTGGTAGAATACGACCTTGCCAAGGTCGGGGTCGCGGGTTCGAATCCCGTCTTCCGCTCCATTTACATGCCGGGGTGGCGGAACTGGCAGACGCACAGGACTTAAAATCCTGCGGTAGGTGACTACCGTACCGGTTCGATTCCGGTTCTCGGCACCAAAACACTGATATTTATTCAACACTTATACTTATTATATGCGCTCGTAGCTCAATTGGATAGAGCACCTGACTACGGATCAGGAGGTTGTGGATTCGACTTCTGCCGGGCGCACCATTATTTTTTAACTTTATAATTCTTCGGGACGTAGCTCAGCTTGGTAGAGCACTTGGTTTGGGACCAAGGGGTCGCAGGTTCGAATCCTGTCTTCCCGACCATTTAGCTTTTTAAGTAGTTTGACTGCTTAAAGAAGCCACCATTTTAAGCAGATTTGTTGCTTAAATAATATTTACCCACATGGGGCCTTAGCTCAGCTGGGAGAGCGCCTGCCTTGCACGCAGGAGGTCAGCGGTTCGATCCCGCTAGGCTCCACTTTATGAACCTTTGAACCTTTGAACCTTGAAAACTGAACAGCAAAACGTCAATGAAATACAGCGAGAGTGCTAACGCACTTGAGCAAAACGTTTCTAGTAAGTCGGCTTTAGTCGGATGAAAAAAACACACACTAGAATCTTCGGATTCGGGGGAGGAATTTGATTCCTCCTTAGTCAGCAAGAAATGAGCTATTCATTTTCTTCTATTATGGAGAGTTTGATCCTGGCTCAGGACGAACGCTGG
>NZ_VOBC01000018.1 GCF_008369195.1 Sporosarcina sp. ANT_H38
ATGATTGGGGTGAAGTCGTAACAAGGTAGCCGTATCGGAAGGTGCGGCTGGATCACCTCCTTTCTAAGGATTATTACGGAATGTAAACCATGGGTTTACACATTGATGTTTTGCGTTCAGTTTTGAATGTTCATTTGTGAACTTCATATAAATTCCCTGAATGGGCCTATAGCTCAGCTGGTTAGAGCGCACGCCTGATAAGCGTGAGGTCGGTGGTTCGAGTCCACTTAGGCCCACCATTAAGTTGTTTTATAACTTAAATAATCTCCCTATAATTTAGGGGCCTTAGCTCAGCTGGGAGAGCGCCTGCCTTGCACGCAGGAGGTCAGCGGTTCGATCCCGCTAGGCTCCACCAATAAGCTTTTTAAGCAGATTTATTGCTTTAAGAAGCAGCCATATAAAAATTTGTTCTTTGAAAACTGAATGAAACGACATTGATAGCAACAAATCAAGTAATCAACGTAGAGAAATTTATTTCTCTAGATTAGCGCATGCAAATGAGTTAATCATGCAATGCCTTTTACGAATTCCGATTTACATCGCTGTAAAGGAGAATTCACCAAAGAGGAATTCAAGAAGCGTAAGCTTGTTGAAAACCAAAGGGTTAAGTTAGAA
>NZ_VOBC01000019.1 GCF_008369195.1 Sporosarcina sp. ANT_H38
CCGGATCAAAGCTTACTTACAGCTCCCCGGAGCATATCGGTGTTAGTGCCGTCCTTCTTAGGCTCCTAGTGCCAAGGCATCCACCATGCGCCCTTTCTAACTTAACCCTTTGGTTTTCAACAAGCTTACGCTTCTTGAATTCCTCTTTGGTGAATTCTCCTTTACAGCGATGTAAATCGGAATTCGTAAAAGGCATTGCATGATTAACTCATTTGCATGCGTTAATCTAGAGAAATAAATTTCTCCACGTTGATTACTTGATTTGTTGCTATCAATGTCGTTTCATTCAGTTTTCAAAGAACAAGTTTTGAAGTTCATTATAGATGCTTATTTAAACGAAAACCGCTTAAATAGCTTCATGAGCCTTCAAAACTGAACGCAAAACATCAATGTGTAAACCCGTGGTTTACATTCCGTAATAATCCTTAGAAAGGAGGTGATCCAGCCGCACCTTCCGATACGGCTACCTTGTTACGACTTCACCCCAATCATCTGTCCCACCTTCGGCGGCTGGCTCCCGTAAGGGTTA
>NZ_VOBC01000020.1 GCF_008369195.1 Sporosarcina sp. ANT_H38
AAGATGATGCAGGTCTGGTGACGATTGCGAAGAGGTCACACCCGTTCCCATCCCGAACACGGAAGTTAAGCTCTTCAGCGCCGATGGTAGTTGGGGGTTTCCCCCTGCAAGAGTAGGACGCCGCCGGGCCTGTACAGTTTATTACATACAGAAAAAGTCTTTGTAATAAGAAACTTGCTCTTCACTTTAAAGTGGGACGAGTAATTAATACATAGAAAAAATGATAGAAATGCAATTGCTGCATTAGTAAGCTGTTCATTTCAAATATAACCCAGGAGGATTAGCTCAGCTGGGAGAGCACCTGCCTTACAAGCAGGGGGTCGGCGGTTCGAGCCCGTCATCCTCCACCAATTTTTTAAAACGCGAACTTTTGTTTTTAAAAAATCATTACAGTTTTAAAACGATTTATTAGCCGGAGTAGCTCAACTGGTAGAGCAACTGACTTGTAATCAGTAGGTTGAGGGTTCAAGTCCTTTCTCCGGCACCACTTTTAGAGCCATTAGCTCAGTTGGTAGAGCATCTGAC